>DVIX01000082.1 GCA_018710935.1 Candidatus Avirikenella pullistercoris
AAGACAATGTATCCATCCGTACAGTAGACCAATTACAGATTATATTACCCTTTTTACAGATTATCAATACCCGACCTGCCTCTGCTGTTCCGCATTGTATCGGTCTCCTACGACAGGTATCTGCGCCACGGCTTCTTCCAACCGTCTCCATTCATCGGCAGGCAAGGAAAAGTCGAGCGTATGCAGGTTCTCTTCCAGATGCGACAGTTTCGTCGTTCCGGGAATAGGAACAATCCCCGGGGCTTTTTGCAACAACCAGCCCAACGCCGTACCTTTCCTTCCTTTATCAAATCCGCTATCGTTCCCGCCACATCTTCCACCGGGACTTTCGGGTCAAAACGGTGCTGATAGAACAAGGCGAGACTATCTACTCCGAGGCGTCTCAACGAGCCTTCACAATAACGGCGAATGGTCTCCGGGCAGCTAATGTTCATTTTATCCTTCATTTCCATTGCTTTACATTTCGGTGATTTAATAAAATGTTTTAATGTTCTGTTAGCAAAGGTAAAAAGGAAGCCCTGCAACAATTTTGCTGCAGGGCTCAAAATGTTTTGTTATGAAGCTCACTTATTAAAATTACCGATTGGAAATCTCCCGTTTTGCCCACTCCCCGGCTTGCGTAGCTCCGCCGTTGAATAATCTGCCTTCCTGCCATTCGATTTTCGGATAGAGTTTCCTAAGCTGTCTTACACTATTGACTATCGTACTACCTCCCGAAGTGGCGAACGGGATGACACTCTTACCGGAGAAGTCGTATTTCTCCAGAAATGTATTGATCGGACGCGGACACAAATCCCACCATATCGGATAACCGAGAAACACCACGTCGTAATCCTGCAGATCGAGAGCGTCGCCACCAAGTTCGGGACGGGACTTTTCATCCGCCATTTCCACTGAACTACGGCTGTTTTTATTATTCCAGTTCAAATCTGCCGAGGTATAAGCCTTTACCGGAACTATCTGGTAAAGCATACCGTCTACGGCTTCGGCAATGGCATTTGCCACCCGTTCCGTCGTACCCGTGCAGGAGAAGTAGGCGACCAAAATTTTTTTACCGGACATCGTATCGCTGTCCGTGGTTGGCTGTTGTGCTTCCGATGAGAAGCTGAAACCGATAATTCCCATAATCATCAATATAATACGTTTCATTTTCAATTTGATTTTAAATATTACTTATGTATTCATCCGTTACCTTGACGGGGCAACCCCATATACTTCTTTATAAACTTTAGAGAAATGCGATAAGTTTTTGAACTCCACGTCGAAACATATTTCCGACACTTTCCTTTTCCCCGACTTAATCAATTCATGTGCCGCTTCCAGACGACGCTTGACAATCCATTTCTGCGGTGTCAGGTCGCTCACCTTGGCAAAGTCCCGTTTGAAGGTCGCCAAACTGCGCCCCGTGTAACTTGCGATTTCTTCCATCGAAAGGTCGAGCATATAATTTTCATTCAGATAATCGAGAATATCTATTTTCCACGGTTCTACAAAATCGAACAGGGAAGCATAAAAACGGCGGTCGGTGTTAAGCAGTACATAAACGCCCTCAATCATTTTCAGTTTCAATACCTCTTCAGAAGGTTTTTCTCCCGCTTCGAAATATGGAATGACCGACTCGAACAGCGAACGAATATCAGGCCTGTTGCTTGGCAATACACGCAAACTGACTTTTTCCCGTTTCGTATCCGACAAAAGTTGCCGACAGTCGAGCGTCCGGTAGAACTCCTTTAGAAAAGCTCTTGAAAATTTCAGCACGACAGAATGGTACGGCATCCCGTCCTTTACTTTTTTCTGTAACCACATCCGATTATCACGCCGCATAAAGGCACAGTCTCCCGAATGCAGGATAGTTTTTTTCCCGCGTTCCTCTATTTCCAGTTCTCCCGAGCATAGGTAAATGAGCGTATGCTCCCTGTTTTCATGAGCGCACCCCCGGTCATCCGTAAAATAACTCGCTATAAGTACATTCGAACAGTCGAATACCTCCAATCGTTCCATATTATCGGCCTTTATTTTTTGTAAAGATATCGTATCAAATTTACATTTTGTTTGCTGTAAAGCTCAATTAAGGCATCCAATCCGAAATACCGGTTACCGGATGTATTTTTCTCCATTCGAGGAAATCGGCATAACTTCGTACTCCGTCGCGAAGCACCGCTTCATAATATTCGATACCCGCAATATGTTCCGTATCCGGCGTAGCCTGCTTCAACGCCAATATGGCAAGCCGTGTTTCCGGGGTAAGCGCCGCACGGATACGCCGCGCCATCTCTTCGAAATAACCGTCGTAACGAGAGCCCTTTACGATATGAATCATATCTATCTGCCATATCTCCCCATCCTGCGCTTTATAAGAGGCATGCCATTCGATACACGCCTCTTCCGTAGAGAGCAGGTTCGTATATTCGATATGCCCGATACCCGGACACTCCGCCAACTTAGCCATAGCGGCAAAACTGTCTGCTATCCGAAACGGCTCGGAATAGATATGCAAATCTATATCCCGGTGTCTCATCAATAACCCCATCGCCAAAGAACCGACCCGATGAGGTTCCGCACCGACCGACCTCCAGATACTCTCTACCTGCGTTTCCCCGATAACTTTTTCTGCTTTACGGCGGGCTTGTTCCGCCAACTCCAAAATATTTTCCATATATCCGATTATAAATACTCCTGTCGAAAATCGATGTCCGTCACTCCTCTATTCCCCTGCGGTACTTACCGTTTTCCCTTCCGGTAATCCACCGGAGAGATACCCGACCTGCGTTTAAAAAATTTTCCGAAAGAGGATTGATCGGCAAAATTCAGGCGGATAGCTATCTCCTGCACGGAGAGGTTGGAACACGAAAGCAGAGTTCTCGCTTCGCTGTATAACATTCCGAAAATAAAATCGCTGGCACTTTGTCCCGTAATCCGTTTCACAATCAGTGTAAGGTAATGCGCCGAAATATGAAGCCGGGAAGCGTAAAACTCCACATTGTGCTCTCTCCGGTAAGATACGGCCAACAACTCTATAAACGATTTGATAATATTCTCATAACGGGTCAAACGCCCGTCGTCGGGGAACTCCGTTATCCGGTCTATGATATTGCTCAAATCGAGATAATAAGCAAACAAGCTGTTCAATATCACTTCCTTATAATAAAGGTGTCCTGCGTCGGATATCGCCTTATCGACGGCAATCATCCGTTCCCGTACCGAAAACGCCCCTTCCCGCCCCAACGGAACTACCGGAGTATGAAACAAACGCACCCCATATCGGATTCTTTTGTAAATCATATCGGTAGAGTCCATCTCTTCCATAAATTCCGTACTCACCAACAGACACAGACAACGGAAATCATCACTGACCTCGCCGATGCGGAACAGATGAGAAGCGAAAAGCAACAACACCGTATCCCGTTCCAACCGATGAGGCTTATAATTGACAGTAGCCGTACATGTTCCACATAAGACCAAAACCATAAAAGAAGCATTCAGAAACGACGCTTCCGAGAAAAAAGCCTCTATCTTATCCCGGTCATATTCGACACAATTTATTTTCCGCCGCATATCTCCCTCCGAAAGGACACCGGGAGAAATATCCGCCACACTCCGAATATGTATATCTCTTTTCATTCCTCTATACAAACCCATACAAAGATAAACAAACCCGCCCGATATGTCCAAATAAAACCAATTCTATGTATTTAGAAACTTCTTGCAAAAACCGATTCTTGCGAAATTTGCACCCGGTTTCTACAAAGAAACCGTTATCGACAAACCTAAAATTATATGAAAAAAAGACAACGCATTTTGTCCGCTTTCCTGCTATTGTCCATTCCTTTTCCCGTACAGGCACAGGACACGTTGCATTATAAATTAAATATAGAAACCATGTTTGAATTGGCGGAATCGAACAGCAAAAGCATCCGGACTTTCGACCTCGCCGAACAGGAAGCGGAACAGGCGGTCAAGGTAGCCAAAAACGCCATGTTGCCGACACTCGACCTCTCTCTTTCCGCAAGTTATTTGGGCGACGGTTGGTTAGCAGACCGTAATTTCTCGAACGGAACCACTGCCCCCATGCCCCATTTCGGAAACAATTTCGCTATCGAGGCTTCCCAGATAGTCTATGCCGGAGGAGCCGTATCGAACAGCATCTCCGTTGCCGAACTGCATCGCCAATCAGCATACTTAGACAAAGAAAACAACCGGCAGGAAATTCGTTTCTTATTAACAGGAAACTATTTGGAACTTTATAAACTGCATAACCAAAGCGCCGTTTACCGCAAAAATATCGAACAGACCGAACGGTTGTTAGCAGACATCAAAGCCAAACAGGCCGAAGGCGTTGCTTTGAAAAACGATATTACCCGCTACGAACTGCAACTCCAATCGTTAGAATTAGCCCTGACACAACTGGAAAACAGCCGCCTCATCATCAATAATCGGTTGGTAACGGTATTAGGACTTCCTTTGGAAACAGTAATAGAGGTAGATACTACCCTGCTCGACCGATTGCCGGAACCGCTTTCCGAAGCCTATTGGCAAGAAACGGGAACGAATACCTCTCCGATACTGAAACAAGCGGAATTAGGAGTGGAACAATCGCGATACAATGAAAAAATCGTCAAAGCCGAACGGCTGCCCTCTATCGCCCTCTTCGCAGGGAATTACCTGAATGGGCCGATTACGATCGAAGTGCCTCCCATAAATAAAAATTTCAATTATTGGTTAGTCGGAGTAAAAGTAAAATTCAATATCGCTTCCGCTTACACTTCCGGGAAAAAATCCGGCCTCGCCAAACTGTCTACCCAAAAAGCCGTCGTACGGGAACAACTGATGCGCGACAATCTGCAAACGGAGGTCAAAGCCGCCTATATCCGTTTCGTAGAATCGTTCACCACTTATGAAACCCAGATAAAAAGTTTGGAGCTGGCAACTCAAAATTACAACGTAGTGAATAACCGTTACCTGAACGAACTCGCCCTGATTACCGATATGCTCGATGCAAGCAACTCCAAACTGAGTGCGGAATTAAACGTAGCGAATGCACGGGTAAATATTCTGTTCAACTATTATAACCTGAAAAAAACTATCGGAAACCTATAAATAACAATCATACATGACACGCAAAACCAAAAAATCGCTCTACAATATCGTCGTAATCCTGTTAATCGTATCGGGATTAATCTGGGTATGCGAAAAATTCGTCCATTTGGGAAATGTAGAATATACCGATAACGCACAAGTAAAACAGTTGATTGTCCCGGTGAACTCCCGGATACAGGGATTTATTTCCGAAGTCCGTTTCGACGAATACCGCCCCGTACACAAAGGCGACACATTGGTACTGATCGAAGATACCGAATTTCTGTTTCGGTTAGCCCAGGCAGAAGCAGACTATCAGAACGCCTTATCCGGCAAATCGGCAATGAACACCACGATTCACACCACACAAAATAATATCGCCGTATCCGACGCAGGTATCGAAGAGGCGAAAGTCCGCCTGGATAATGCCGAACGGGAATACAATCGTTACAGAAACCTCTACGCCCAGGAAGCGGTTACCAAAGCCGTACAGACCGACTATGAAGCGCAAAAGGCACGTTACGAACTGTTACTACGGCAAAAACAATCGACGATGCTTGTGAAACAGGAACAGACACAACGCCTCGGCCAGACCGAAGCCGGCATTAAATTGGCGGAAGCCGCCCTCGCCTTAGCCCGGCTGAACCTGTCGTACACCGTAATCACCGCTCCCTGCGACGGAACGACCGGCCGGAAAAACATACAGGCAGGACAACTGATACAACCGGGACAAACCATCGTCGATATCGTAGATGCCAACGACCGTTGGGTAGTAGCAAACTACAAAGAGACACAAACCGCACATATCCGGGAAGGTATGGAAACCGATATCGAAGTAGATGCCATTCCCCACGTGGTATTCAAAGGAATCGTAAAATCCATTTCACGCGCTACCGGTGCCAGCTTCTCGCTGATTCCCCAAGATAACTCGGCCGGAAACTTTGTAAAAGTGGAACAGCGTATTCCCGTACGCATCGAATTTTCTGCCGACAACAGACCGGAAGACATGGAAAAGCTCCGTTCCGGAATGAATGTGGAATGTACGGTAAAATATTAACGACATGCCTCAACCACATTCTGCTCCTTTCTCCATCCCCGCAATCAGGGATTTCGTCCCCGAAAAGCTCAAACCGTGGATTATAATCGTTTTCGTTATTATTTTCCAACTCTCCGGCGGGGTTTATTTAGCCGCTGTCAGCGAAATGGTAGGCTCCACCGCACTGATGCAGGAAGATATCATGATGGCGGGGTATGCCTCCATGGCCGGCATGGCGCTGACGTTCGCTATCATGTTCCGGCTCAAATTCCGTTTTACCTCCAAAACATCGCTGCTTACCTGCTGCTCAGCGATTATTGCCTGCAACCTGATTTGCATGAATACCGCCAGCGTCCCCGTACTGGTAGCTACCTGCTTTATCGCCGGATTTTTCAGGATGTGGGGAACTTTCGAATGCAACTCTACTATCCAGCTCTGGATTACCCCTAAACGAGACCTTTCCGTTTTCTTCTGTTTTATCCACCTGTTGGTACAGGGCTGCATCCAACTCTCCGGTATAATAACGGTCTACACGGCCTTCTTCTCCACGTGGGAATATATGCACTGGTTGATCATCGGGCTGTTAGGATGCGAAATACTCGCTATTCTCATCCTTTTTCGTTTTTGCCGTACCATGCCCGAACTGCCGCTATACGGCATCGACTGGCTCGGCGCCCTGCTTTGGGGACTGACAATGTTATCCGTTATTTTCATCTGTGTTTACGGCGATTATTTAGACTGGTACGAATCCTCCTATATCCGAATCGCTACCGTTTCCGGAGGTGTCATACTGCTGCTCAACCTCTGGCGCGCCTCTTTTATCCGCCACCCTTTCATTCCGCTCCCCGTCTGGCGTTTCAAAGCGGTTTACATAACGCTGTCGCTCTATATCGTTATCGACCTGCTGACCGCCCCTTCGCACATCTTCGAACACCTGTATATGGAATCCGTCTTGCGTTACGATTCTTTAAACGTTATCTCCCTCAACTGGGTTGTCCTATTCGGCATTATTGCAGGCTGCTATTTCACCTACCGCACATTCGCCCTCCGCAAATGGCCGTACCGGACAATGACCGCTATCGGATTCTCCGCTATCGTAGCTTATCTTATCCTCTTTTATTTCACCATAGACTACAACCTGCCGAAAGAGTCGTTACTCTTTCCTATTTTCCTGCGGGGATTCGGATATGTGATTATCGTAATCTGTTTTCTGACCGCCCTCTCACGCGTTCCTTTCCCTTTCTTTTTTCAATCCGTGTCGGTACAGGCATTTGTCAGTGCCGGAATCGGCGGCGTTTTAGGGACTGCCATATTGGGACAGATTTTTAAAACCGTTACGAAACGCAATGCAATGCTCCTCAGTTCCTCATTGGACAATGTAAACCCATTGGCAATGAAACTCGCTCCCGGCGAACTGTACGGAGCTTTACAACAACAAGCACTTATGGTTTCCATGAAAGAGTTGTACGGCTGGCTGGCACTTGCCGGCATCTTTTGCCTGTTGCTTTTCATGATAAAAGAGAGCGATATACGTCCCCAATACGCCATTCATTCTACCTACAGAGCTATCTGGCGATTGATAAAACGGGAAATAAAAGATTGAAGAAGAAAGAAATCGAATAAAAGCGTACAAAAACAGATATTTTTCATACATTTGCAACGAATCGGTTTGCTTTTCCGCATTCACGGAACGGCAATAAAAGGGAATCGGGTGCGAATCCCGGACAGTCCCGCTGCTGTGAAACTCCGGTAACGTTTCAAAATATTCTAAGCGCCACTGCACGTTATATGCGGGAAGGCTTTGAAACGGGAGAAAGTCAGAAGACCTGCCGGTTCGACACCGTTTTAACACCTCGCGGATTAGGTTTTAAAACAAATAGGTTTATCGTGTATCCAATCGAATTATTCTGCTTTTTACAGAAATAGTTTGCTATTTTGTTTTTACACGGTTCAGACTCCGTTGCAGACAATGTTTGTTTTACCGTATATTCCAATCATCGTTTCTACAAAGGAGAAAACCTATCGATACGGATAACGGCAATATTGCCACTATTTTAAATTGTATGAATTGGTTCAGTGATTTGTTTTTCGGAGAAGGAGTAGCACACTCTATCCTTATGCTAGCGGTAGTTATCGCTACCGGCATAGCGCTCGGCAAAATAAAAATAAAAGGCATTTCGCTCGGCGTTACCTGGATTTTGTTCGCCGGGATCGCATTCGCCCATTTCGGGATGCGAATCGATACGGGCGTATTGCATATCCTTCAGGAGTTCGGATTGATTCTTTTCGTCTTCTCTATCGGGATGCAGGTAGGACCGGGTTTCTTCTCCTCTTTCAAAAAAGGCGGGCTGACGCTTAACATGTTAGCAGCAGGCATCGTACTCCTGGGGGTTGCCGTAACCTGTATTATCCATCTTGTCACCGGATTATCCATATCGACTATGGTGGGTATCATGTCGGGAGCCGTCACCAACACTCCCGGGCTCGGCGCCGCCCAGCAAGCCTATATGGATATGACCGGAACCGATAATCCCGACATTGCGACCGGATATGCAGTAGCCTACCCTCTTGCCGTTGTAGGCATTATCGGGACAATCCTGGCTTTCCGATATATTTTTCGGATAAACCTCGCCCGCGAAGAAGAAAATGCCCTCGCATTCGACAGCAGTAAAGAATCGGTAGCCCGCCAATTATCGCTCCGGGTAACCAATCCCTCTCTCGACGGCATGAAAGTAAGCCAGATACACGACCTTATCCAACGAAACTTCGTTATCTCACGCATCCGCTATGCCGACGGGACCGTCGAAATGGTAAATGCGGAAACAGTCCTGCATACGGGAGATTATATATTAGTCATCACCTCACAAGCTGCCGTCCCCGCCATTACGGTATTTATCGGAGAAGAAACGGACATGAAATGGAAACAGCTCAATACCCAATTAATCTCCCGCAAAATATTGGTCACCAAACCGGAGATTAACGGAAAAAGCCTTTCTCAACTCCGTTTGCGCAGTTTCGGGGTAAGCATCACCCGGGTAAGCCGGTCGGGAATCGACTTAGTGGCCTCTCCCGTTCTCCAACTGCAATTAGGGGACCGGATAACCGTAGTCGGAACGCAACAGGCCATTACAGAGGTGGAAAAGAAACTCGGAAACTCCCTCAAAAGACTGAATCATCCCAACCTGTTCCCTATCTTCGCAGGAATCATGCTGGGCGTTATCCTCGGGAGCATTCCGTTCGCTTTTCCCGGCATTCCGCAACCCGTAAAACTCGGATTGGCCGGAGGCCCTCTTATCATAGCGATTCTGCTCAGCCGCTTCGGCCCCAAATACAAATTGGTTACCTATACGACCGAAAGCGCCAACCTGATGCTGAGAGAAATAGGAATAGCCATATTTCTGGCTTGCGTAGGGTTGAATGCCGGAGAAAATTTTGTGGAAACCATTGTAAACGGCGGGTACAAATGGATAGGATACGGCATATTGATTACCTTGATACCTATTCTGATTATAGGAATCATCGGCCGGAAAATATGCAAACTGAACTATTTCACTCTGAGCGGGCTTATCGCAGGCTCTATGACAGACCCGCCCGCATTGGCCTACTCCAACGATATGGCTGGCAACGACACTCCTGCCGTAGGATATGCCACCGTTTACCCCCTGACCATGTTCCTCCGGGTATTAAGCGCACAAATATTGATTCTTTTATCGGCATAACTGAAATTTTATAAGCAGGCAACAGCCGAACAATAATCTGTTTTATCCGAAAGGGATTTCCGTTCTACAAGGAACCTGCAGCTAATCGCCCGCATACACGAAAGCTCCGGCAAGACAAAGGAAACCGATATGTTTTCTTTGCCGAAAATTTTTATATTTGTATAAAACAAACGGAAAAAGATAAACCTGCATTCGTTTTGGGAATTCGATAAGTTGTCGGTCGATTCTTTACGAACAATAAAAAGTTTATCAGGCCGTTATGATAAAAATATGTACCAAACGATAAAAAGATACGACTTGATAAAAATCACAAACATTTCCATCATCCGTTTTCTGATTTATCATGCCATTGTTTTAGGCTGTGTACTTTTAGTTGTTTCTTGCCAAAAAGACGATACGGGGCTATTCAACGACGGCGGTAAAGTGCATTTCAAAATCGAGATAAACAATCAGAATCCAAATACACGTACAATCCAAAATTCCGACGGGAGCGGACAATTTATTTCCGGAGATAAAATTACGGTTCATACTCATCCGGAACAGAATATTTCCGGCAGTAAATTCTACTCTCTGGAATTCGATGGCAATACATGGATTCCTGAATTATCCTGGAAAGAGCTCGGAGGGGATAAAACGATATTCACAGCCTTTTACCCCGAAGTCAATACGGATGCTGCCATTTACAACCACAAAATAGAACCGGACCAAAGTCAGGAAGGCAACTATGAAAAATCCGACCTGTTAGCCGCAACGACGACAGGAGAAAAAGGGGGCCCTGTCGTCCTGACATTCAACCATATAATGAGCCGCTTAATTATCCGGCTCTCGAGCAATGGGCTGTTTTCTCCGAGCGAGCTTGCCGATGCAGAAGTATCGGTCTTCTCCCTAACGGAAATCCCCGTAACCCTCTCGGACGGCAGTTTAAGCCCGGCGGCAGGAACTTTACAACCCATAAAAGCCCGAAACACAGGCAACGGAACTTTCTGCGCTATCGTTCCGCCCCAGTCTGTAACCGACTTTCGGAACAGTACCTGGCTCCATATCAAGATAAACGATAAAGAGATAAACTATCCTGCTCCCGAGAAATTAGACGGTAAAACATTCGACCGGCTAAACTCCGGGCAAGAAGTAACCGTTAATCTAACATTAAACGAAAAACCCGATCCCGGCAAATGGGCGAACAAAACATTCTGGACATACGGAGTAAATGTAAAAGAACCCTATAACGACCCCATTCAGTGGGAAGAAGGATGCGGATGGTACGATTGCGACAAAGTCGATCCCAGCGGAAAGGAAGACAATAGCGACGGTTATATGTGTTGGGCCGCTTCTGCCTCGAATATGATTCACTGGTGGATGGAACAGAATCGGGACAAGATTCCGGCCGGTTACAACGGACCCTCTCCCATATATACCGACAATAAAAAAAGCGAGATTTTCCAATTTTTCAAAGATCACTGTACCCACAGGGGCAGTGATGTACTGCGGGGACTGAACTATTTTTTCAACGGAATATTCTATCTGACCATGTACGACACCGACGAACCGGACCTGACGAATGCAGGGTTCTTCTTCGACGAATTAGGATTCCGATCGCTCGGTTACCTTGAAAAAAGTTTTATATCCAAAGATATTTTCAACAATTTGATTAAAAACGCTTTCGATAATAAAAAGGCCGTTGCTTTCGGTTTCTACATGAATCCATACGGGAACCACGCCGTTAATTTATGGGGCGCGGAATTCGACGAAAACGGAGATGTAAAATATATCTATATGGTAGACAACAACGGACAGGCAAATAGCATGTATAAAAAAGAAATCCGCTACCTGCCGATAACAGCAGGAGACGAAAATTCGCCGCTCGGAGTATATTTTCCCGGAAGCACCGGAACAATTTTCAATAATCGAATCATAATGTTAACGACACTCTCTTTAGACCTATAAACCTCGAAATATTCCAATGCGATAAAAAACGGGTAAACCAATGCTTAAAAAGACAAAAATGAAACTATCGATAAAATTATTTTATTTCGCTGCATTTCTGCTATCCGCCGTTTCATGCGGGAAAGAAGATTCTGCCAGGGGAGGAAACTCCTCCGATAATAACGGAACGGGAAACGGAAACGGCGTTAAAACAGAATTCCGCCTGGAGCCTTCCGTACTGGCGGTGCGCACTCCTCTGCTCGACGATAATGGCGCAGGCTCATTCAGCACCGGAGACCGGCTCTCCCTTTTCATCACCGGAAACGGCTCTACAACCTCCCAAACCTATACTCATGGAAATACTCATTATTGGGAAGACCTCGAACTGCCAGCCGGAGCAAACACCCTGACCGTTACAGGTTGTTATCCTCAGATCACGGCAACGGCTTTCACCGATTTCACATGGAATATTCAGGAACAAACCGAAAAAGACTTTTTAGTCGCTCCTGCCATAACGGTAGCAAAAGGGAACGAGGATATAATCGTATTGCCTTTCCGCCATGTTTTACATAAATTATCCGTCGTTCTTCAGGCCGACGGAACGACCATACAACAGGAAGATATCGCCTCAGCAGAAATCGTCATAAAACAAATCTACTCGGCAACTTCCGTAAACCTGATAGAAGGGACCGTCGGGAATGCCTCGGGCAACAAAATTTCACTCTCCGCCCGCGGGGACAAAGCGGATTTTCTCATTCCCGCCCAACCGACGACAGGAATAACACTCTCCGTCAAATCGGGAACGCAGGAAAATTCTTTCAACCTTTCCGATTATACCATTGACGGACAAAATATAACCCGATTGGAAGACGGACAATCCTTATGCATAAACCTTCTCGCAACCCGGGATGGCTTCGCTCTTTCCGGAATAAGTATCGGAGCATGGGAATCCCAAGGCAGTATCGACGATACGATTCTTATATAAACGAAAAACCGAATTTCCGATAATATAAAAATATTTAACCGACACCGGAAAACCGCATAAATCAAAAATATCAAGATACAAGACTATAAAAAGTGAAATTTTATTTATTCTGCTCGATGAATATGCCGATTGAGAAGGAGCATTTTTAGCCTCATCTCTCAATATGGGAGTAATGCCTGGCAGCGAGACGAAATATATAGTCAAAACGGTTGCCCCGACCCGGGACAGCATTACCTCTTTAGGCGGTTTCCACACAATCCCCGACTACAATTTTGAAACCATACCGAAAAATTATACCGCTTTAATATTGATAGGAGGCATGCAATGGAATTCTCCCGAAGCAGAACAAGTCGTACCTATCCTGCAAAAAGCGATGCAACAAAACAAAATAATCGGCGCCATATGCAATGCCGTTTCATTTATGGCAGCCCACGGTTTTCTGAACGACATAAAACACACCGGCAATACTGTACAACAATTACAACTCTGGAGAAAAGAAAATTATACGAACGAAGCCGGATATATGGAAAGACAAGCTGTCAGCGATAAAAATATCGTAACGGCCAATGGCACCGGATATTTGGAATTTACACGAGAACTGCTGTTATTACTGCATGTCGATACGGAAGAACGAATAACAACCTATTATGAATTCAATAAGAACGGATTAGTAAAATAACCGATTTAAATATCCGACACTTAAAAATATTCCGAAAACCGGATAAGGCTTTCGGAATATTTTTTCCAAAGAAGTTCTGTTCACCGATATCACAAAGACCGGAATCCGGATCTTATTTTAAGATTAACAATCCCAACGATAACAACACCGTAAACAGGAATAAATTTCCGGCCGTACGAGCCAATACGGCATTTAATTCCGTTCCTTTTTTCGAAATCAATTCACGATGCGTCATAACATGCATAACTAAGTAAGGAATCATAAACAACCCGATATACCCGACAAAAGGAGCGACCAGCAACACTGCAAGCCAACCGTTTATAAAATACCCCCATTTTACCCATTTCCGCCCGAACATAACGACGGTAGTCCGTTTTCC
Source organism: Candidatus Avirikenella pullistercoris (assembly GCA_018710935.1). Lineage (GTDB taxonomy): Bacteria > Bacteroidota > Bacteroidia > Bacteroidales > Rikenellaceae > Avirikenella > Avirikenella pullistercoris. The sequence goes on from DVIX01000082.1 coordinate 13,798, forward strand.
GGACAAAGCATCCGTTTCCATATCCCGGTAATTATTAACCATTAAGATATTTACGGAGAGAAGCCCTATTGCAGCACTTCCCGCCCATACCGCAGGTTCCATGGTTCCGGCCTGAAGGTAATAGGAAAGGCCCACCGCAATCAATCCGAAAAATATAAATACGGTAACATCGCCCAAACCATGGCTTGCCAAAGGATAAGGGCCTGTCGAATATGCCAACGCGAATAAAACGATAATCATCCCTATCCAGATTAAATGCCACGAACTATAATAAATCAACAGGCATCCGACTAAACAAGCCAGCCCCAAAACGGATAATGTTGCAAATAACATGGCTTTCGGGGAAATATCTCCCGATGCGACGGCCCGTCTCGGTCCTACCCGATTCTCCCTGTCCATACCGTTCTTATAATCGAAATAATCGTTTGCCAAATTCGATGCAATCTGCGCCAATAAAGCAAAAACCAAACAGATACCGATTATTTCCGGACGAAAGGTATCGAAATACCAACCGTATGCTCCAGCTGCAATTACCGGACAAAGAGAGGCCGGCAAAGTATGCGGTCGAATCGCTGAAATCCAATGTTTTAACATATCGAACAATATTTTAGCTCACTTTGTATTCGTTTCCCGGTTCAAAAATACGACAAATTACCGACATGATTTTATGGAAATCCGAATATAAAAAGTTTTAACCTTTTGAATCAAGAAATATCAGCCATATTAAATATACAATTACACTTGAGGTATTACGGTGATTTTCTATCAGTTGAAATTTTATATCTTAAACTATCGTATTTCTTTTGTATTTAATATATGGTAATGCTCGTTATTTTAATCGGTGTTAAATAAATTTTAGACCGATGGTATGAAACCGACATTATCGCCGTAAACGATTTGGATAAAACGGCTATCGTCGCCGAAATCAAACGCAATCCCCAAAAGATAGAGATGAATATCCTTCAATCGAAAACACATTCGGTCAAAGAATTGGTCGGATACAAGATCGAATTGCAAGGATTATCGTTAGAAGATATGTAAATCGGCGGGGGTCTCTCAAAAACGAAATCCTTCATACAAAAAAACCATTTATCACACCTACCCGGGGATTAACTGCGTTTTTCCCCTGCCTGCCGGCGGCATCCCTGCAACATTCGGACAAAGGCGGCTCCGCCGTATCCCTTTTTGTTTTTACCCTCGTTCCGGGCAAGCCCGTTCCTACAATAAAAACAAAAAGGCGTAAACTTTCGTTTACACCTTTGTCCTCTGTTGCGGAGAGAGGGGGATTCGAACCCCCGAAACCCTTTTGAGGTTTACACGCTTTCCAGGCGTGCCAGTTAAGCCACTCCTGCATCTCTCCGAGTGGTTTTCAGATTGCAAACATAGGAATTTTTAGCCAAAAACAATCATACAAACTGCTTTTTTTATTTGCCGAAACCTTTATATTTTTTCATCGACATCGTAACACTCTAATAACAAGCACTCTAAAATATAAAATATTTATAACGGCAAACATCCCCCCTCCCGGATAAAAAAAATATATCCAAAAATATGTGCGATCATCCCGACAGAAATTTCATTTCTGTTATCATACAGAAAAAAACAATGATGACAAAGACACTCCAAACACTTTAATAGAAAATAATGCCTTTGTCGAAATGCTGTATAAAAAAACCTTAGAACAAGCCGAAGAAATTGGGCAGTTGCGTGAACGTATATCCCAAATGCAACAGCGTTTTGAAAAAGATGCAGCCAATGCGAGCACCGATACTATTGCCAATTTGGGGGAGTATTCACCTATCAATAACTACACCCAAGACTATATCCAACACTATACCCAACCCCAATTTTTCAAACGAAACGTACCGTTTTCCCTCCTACCCTACCCGACCATTTTACGCCACACTCCCATTATTTCCGAAAACCCATTTAACAGGCAATTAAATACCATTAAACAGTATTTGCACACCTTTTTGCGTCCTTGCCTCTCCCCTACCCTGCCACACGGTAGAAAACAAACAAACAACACGGCAAAAGCCCCATTTCACGCCGTTTTCACTCGTTTGCAGGGTTCTGTCACCAGACAAAAGAAAACGGCCAGAAAGCTCCTAAAAAGCCACCTGACCGCCCATGCGATTAAAGCAAATTAAACCTGACGCAAAGCTGCATTAAACACCCGCTTAAACACTTTGCCCTCATTCTTAAAGCAAAACTAAACCAACTTAAACTTTTGTACGTTTCGTTTTGCAGCCCTCCACTCCCATCACATTCATTTATCTATTTAATTATCAAATAATTACACCCTCAAACACCTATCACACTGTTGTACGTTTCGTTTTCATGCCCATAATTTATTAAAAGACATCTGCAAATAAAAGTCTGTCTCTTCTATAATGAGAACCCAACCGATTCTATACACGGAAAGGTATCGGCGGAAATATTTTATTACCGGTTTTTCGGGAAGCCCTTTCGATAAAAGACGTTTTCTTCAAAGAAAATGAGTTTATTCCCATAAGTTTCTGGTAATAACCGGAAATCCTACGACAAAAATGGAATAAAAATCGTAAGGTATATTTTTAGAGTATCTTAAAAAGCATAAAACGGATTGTCGGTTATTTTCTGACAACCCGTTTTAATTATCTTAATCCGGGTTCGTAATACCTGTACGATTTTTTCCCGAATATTCGGCAATAATTTATTACAGAGAATTTTTATATGCGATAACCTCGTTAAAGACACGAATAAAATTACCGCCCCATATCTTCTCGATCTGTTCTCTGTCATATCCTCTTCTGAGCAACTCAGCCGTTACTTCGACCAGTTGGGAAGCATCTTTACAATCGGCAACACCGCCGCCGCCATCGAAATCGGTTCCTATACCTACATAATCGATACCGATTTTATTGATTACATATTCGATATGATCTACATAATCTTTAACATAAGCATTTTGGTCAGGATATTTCGCTTTTATCTGCGACATAGCCATACGCATGGAGTCGCGCATTGCCGTATTTTCAGCAGGAACAGCACTCAGAGCCTCTCTTGCAGCCGCCATTTCTGCATTGTATTGCTCATTCACCGGGAAATTCTTAACATATTTATCTAAAATACATATTTGTATTACACCTCCGTTTTCTTTCAATGCCAGCAACATATTATCGTCGAAATTACGGTCATGGTTCGCTACCGACCGAACAGAGGAGTGCGATGCTACGATAGGTGTTTTGGAAAGCCTTACCACATCGTAAAAAGTACTGTCGGAAGCATGCGATACATCGATCATAGCCCCTATCTTATTCAGTTCGGCGACAACCTGCTCTCCCAACGGAGACAACCCGTCGAACTCAGGCCCTGCAGCATCGGACGAAGAATCGCAAATGTCGTTGTTATAAGAATGGCAGAGTCCGAACATCCGAATCCCTTTATCATATAGCGTATGCAAACGGGAAAGATCATCGCCGATAATCGTCGAATTTTCCACCGTAGGCATAATAATCAACTTCCCTGCTTTTTTCAAAGCATACATATCGTCAGGGCATTGTGCAATACCCACGATATCGCTATTTTGTTCCGCTACTTCCCATATTTTGTCGAGAGTCTGCAATCCTTTTTCGTAAGCAGAATTAATAAAGGCAGTATCCCGCCCGCGCTGTGAAGTGAATACTGCAAAGCATTCCATATCCAAAGCACCTTCCCGCATTTTCGGAAAATCGATACAACCGCTGGGATTATCTTTCGTAATGTCGTAACTACTGCTCCAAAGCCTCATAGGAGTATCGCAGTGAGTATCGAGAGTCAGCATGGAACGCTGTAACTCTTCGGCTTCCGCCATCAAATCTTTCGGCGCATTATTGCCGCCGCAAGATACCGCCATCAGACAGACCATCAATGATGACGTTAATCGAATATACTTTTTCATCTATTTGTTGGGTTATGTAATTAGTAATGCTATTTTTCTTATCAAAAATTTCTTTTTTCCCATACAAAGATAAAATTTTTCACAAATAAATCAATTTTATATATAAATTATAATATATCATAAAAAGATTATACATTTTTCTTCCCTTTGCACACTATACATCTAATAAAAAATCTTTGTAAGATATAAAAAAATATCTATTTTTGGGCACCGAAACAGCCTTAGGAATACTCGGAGAGATGCCGGAGTGGTCGATCGGGCCGCACTCGAAATGCGGTGTACGGGCAACCGTACCCAGGGTTCGAATCCCTGTCTCTCCGCAACAGAGGACAAAGGTGTAAACGAAAGTTTACGCCTTTTTGTTTTTATCGTAAGAACGGGCTTGCCCGGGATGAGAGGAAAAACAAAAAGGGGGTACGGCGGAGCCGCCTTTGTCCGAATGTTGCACGGAGGCCGCCGGCAGGCAAGGGAAAAACGCAGTTAATCCCGTTTGTGCGAAAGAAAAGTTTTTTGTGCGGTAATTCCGACAAGAATTTCGCTTTTGTGAGGACCCCGCCGGGAGGCAAGGGAAAAGCGAGCATTTGCGAGCTAATCCCTTTTTAAAGAGAGAATACATCTTTATCGTAAGAACGGGCTTGCCCGGGATGAAAGGAAAAACAAAAAGGAGTACGGCGGAGCCGCCTTTGTCCGAATGTTGCACGGAGGCCGCCGGCAGGCAAGGGAAAAACGCAGTTAATCCCCCGAAAAACGAATAGTTTTTTATACCTTTAACCGATCAAACAGAAACCAAATGGACCAGATAGAAATCATACGCAAAAAAACGGTAAGCAGCACGAATGACGAAGTAAAACAACTGAACCGGGACTTAGTTCTGGTAACAGCCGAAGAACAGACCAAAGGCCGGGGACAACGCGGCAACTCATGGGAAAGCGAAAAAGGAAAAAACCTGACCTTCTCCCTTCTTGTCAAACCGAAAAACCTGTACATCGAAAAACAATTCTATCTCTCCAAAACCGTTTCATTAGCCGTTGTCAATACCCTGAAACGATACGGACTGGAAACAACCGTAAAATGGCCGAACGACATTTATACCGGCCGGAAAAAAATAACCGGCATCCTAATCGAAAACGACGTGTATGCCGGAGGACGAATCAACCGTTCGACAATCGGAATAGGAATCAATATCAACCAACGGCAGTTCATCAGCGACGCCCCGAATCCGACCTCGCTAATCAACGAAACCGGAAAAGAAACCTCTCCGGAAGAAGTATTGCATCTCTTTTGCGAAGAATTTCTCAAATTATATGAAACGCTGAATAATGAAGAATACGACCTATTAGATACTCTCTACTGGAAACACCTCTATCAAAAAGATGAATACCACCCTTATAAAGACGCCTCCGGCACCTTTCTCGGAAAAATAACCGGCGTATTGCCGGAAGGCGAATTGGTCATAGAAACGGAAAACGGAGAAAAACGGCAATACCTCTTTAAAGAAGTTTCCTTTATCCTGTAATACGCCATACCCAACAATCTTTTCCCGAAATCCAGATATTTTTCAGTAGCTCCTGTGCCGGAAAATATCCGAACATCTGTTTCAAACTCTTTAGGGAGGAAATACCTTCCCCTATCAACACCCAATAAAACGCTAATAATCAGTCTGTTATATAAAAACATCGACACTTATCAATATTTTTACAATACTATGTATTGCAAAGTATTAAAAAATTTTATATATTTGTCATATAAAAATATTATTGAACAAACATCTTTAAAAGCGAACCGACAATGAAAAAAACAGTAACGGCAAATATATCAGGCATAGCTTTCACATTGGATGAAGATGCCTACACCTTACTTTACTCCTATTTGGACGATATCGCTTCGCGGCTAAGCAACAACAACGAAGGAAGGGAAACCATGGAAGATATAGAAAGCCGCATAGCGGAACATTTCCGCAACAACGGAGCAAGCAATATCCGTGTCGTAAATATCGAATTGGTACAAAAGGTAATCGCCCTGATCGGCACCCCCGAAATTTTCGGGGAGAAAAGAGCAGGAGGAGGATATGAAAAAACAGAGTACACGCACACCCCTCCGCCTTATATCCCTACCCCGCTTATCCGGAAATTACTGCGCGATCCCCGCAACCGGGTAGTAGGCGGAGTATGCAGCGGATTGGCAGCCTATTTCTCCGCCGACACCCTATTGATACGGGTATTGATGTTTATTCTGATATGGGGCGCAGGCGTAGGATTATTGTTTTATATCCTCCTATGGATTTTTGTCCCGAAAGCAAAAACAGCCGAAGACTTTGCCATTTTAGATGAAATGCAACGCCGCCGGTTATAATTATCAAATAAAAAATTCAAAAAATGGCACCGATCAATAACGCAGACAACATAAAAGCACAAATGCGCAAAGGAATATTGGAATATTGCATCCTTTCCATCTTATCGCGCAACGACGCATACGCTTCCGCTATCATCGCAGAACTGAAAGAGTCGGAAATGATTGTGGTAGAAGGCACACTCTACCCTATCCTTACACGGCAGAAAAACCAGGGATTGCTATCTTACCGCTGGGAAGAATCCCCGCAAGGCCCCCCCCGGAAATATTACTCGATTACCGAACAGGGAAAGGCCTTTCTCGAACAATTAGATATTGCCTGGAACGAATTAGTCGGGCAAATCTACCGCATCCGTACGGGCAACGACCCGGAAAATATCACCCCCTCCCAGAAATAAAAGCCGTAATTATGAAAACAACCGTCAATATCAGCGTAAGCGGTATCTCGTTCCTGTTCGAACAAGACGCTTACCTCGAACTCGAAAACTATATGGCCTCCCTGCACAACGCATACGGCGAAAATGCGGAAGGGAAAGAAATCATCAACGATATCGAAGCGCGCATCGCCGAATTGATACTTTCCTGGCAATCCGCTCCGAACACCGTCGTCACACGAGCCTGCATAGACCATATTATCGAACAATTAGGAATGCCGGAAGAATCTGCGGAAACCGCAAAACCGAAAGGAACGGCGGGACAATACGAAAACAACGCTATTCCCGACGCAGGGCATATCGGGAAACGCCTTTACCGGAATACCGACGGAGCCAAATTAGGAGGCGTACTGAACGGAATAGCGTCCTATTACAATACCGATGTCGCGATTGTCCGCTTAGTATGGATCATCGTATTCTGCCTCGGATTCTTCTGGTGGCAGGAGTATATTATTCCTATCATGTCGACAGGCTATATCCTGTTATGGATTATCATTCCCCGCGCCAAAACTCCGCGCCAAAAATTAGAGATGCAAGGGGAAAAAATTACCGTATCATCCATCCAGGACAACCTCCGGCAAGAGTTGGACAACCGTTACAAAAATCCGAAAAACAGTGAATTCGCTTCTCTGTTCGCCAATTTCATATACGGAATAGGAAAAATTCTACGGTTTTTGTTAATGATAATCCTTGCCGTCATCGCAATAGCGATAGCCCTTCCGCTCGTCGGGGCCTTTGTCTTGATGTTTTTCCTATTAGTGAACGGAACGGCAGGGGTAGCCCTCTTCTCTCTTTTAAACCCGTTTTGGGCGATTATCTTATCCGCTCTGTCGGTTATCATTCCATTGGGATTTTCCCTGTATGTATTGATAGTCATTCTTTTCTCCCTGAAATGGAGCCGGATATTCATCATCGCCGTACTTGCCGTATGGGCCGTAATATGGGCAATAACCGGAGCTTTCGCCACACGCGACATTCTTCAATATTCCGTTCCCCGCAAAATTGCGGAAGATATCACTTTAGAACAGGCCCCCGACACACTCCACCTGCAACCGTTGATTACCGGAGAAAACGGCTCCCCTCTCTACATTTACAATGACGACGACTTATCTTTCAATAACAATTTCGACAATATCCGAAAAAATATCTCTTTTAAAATAAGAGAATCGCACGACAGCACTTACCATATCGCAATTACCAAAAGCGCAAGGGGAACGGATTCCGAAACCGCTATCGACAACGCCCGCAAAATAGCTGTCGATTACAAACTGAAAGGCGATACCCTCTACCTCTCCCCCTCCTTCCCGATAACGAAGGAGATGAAATATCGGGCACAAGAGGCCGAAGTAATTCTCTATTGTCCGAAAAACAGCATCCTAAAAAAGAGCCCTGCCTGGGAGCAGGAAATAAACCCCAAAAAATTCCATAAAAAAGATTAATCGTTATAAAAAGGAAGCGGGGGCGAAACACGTCCCGCTTCCTTTACCTTTTCTCCTTATAACAGTTAATTATTCTGATCCTATTTTTCTATTGCGAGGCCCAAATACCGTTGGTACCGAAATTTTCAGACAAATTTTTTCTTCCTAGTACAAATCGGATACGATTTACTGTTATTACATCGTAATACAATAATTATTCGCCCGCATACAATCCTTTCGCCAACTCTTCCAGTCCCGTTTCTCCGGAAAGGTTCGGATATGCATGCTTCATCGCTTCCACAAATGCCTGCATCGTTTCATTCTCATTCAACACCTCTTTCATTTTCCGCAGATATGCGATTTTGAACTCTACTGCATCGCATCCGGCAGTACCGCCATGTCCGCCAATGAAAAGCTCCGCTCCCGATGCAAGCGACTTCTCTGCCTCGGCAATCTCAGCATCGACTGCCAATAGAGAGGATATCTGGAGATGACTAACATGAGCTTTCGCCGGAGCCCAATGCGTATAGTACACTTTACCACCGATCAGAATACTTGCGCCGGGAAAATCGGATGATGCACCGTGACGAAACTCAAAAGGAACGCCTGCCCAAACTTGCGTTGTGCCAAAAGCCACTTCTGTCACTTTACCCGTAGGCATCGCCACCAAAGCATCACCAAACACCTGAGCAAAACCTTGCATCATATCGCCATATATCGTTCCATTCATAAACTCCGGCATCCCCTCAATCATCATAATATCATGGTTTCCGGTTCCTCCCACATGATAATCGGTAATTCGCTGTTCCACAGGTTTATTCAATCCAGAGAGATAAGCATCAAACTCAACCACATTATCTTTGAACAAAGGCTGTTCCATCGTAACGAGAGCTTCTTTACCCTCTATGATATAACTTGCATCGCCCAAAGCATCGTTGGTATAATAAACATGCAATCTGAAATTATCGAAGTCATGTACTTCAAAACGTCCTTTCGTCTGTGCCATAACCGTAATCGTTAAAAAATTAAACAAAATAAATAATACCTTTTTCATTGTCATTCAATTTTTATAGTTATACAAAATAGTTCCGACAACCTCTTTATCCGACATAACATCCACCACTGTCTGCTAAATTTCCACATTCCTTTTTTCAGATTACGGATAATAATAGAAGTCTTATTCTTTTTCCCAACAATCCGCTCCGAATAGCCATTCCCTGATATTCATTAATTCCGATCAGCATCGCATTCCCTCTATTCAACATAAAAACACATTAGTTACAAAAAGTACCTTTATTACTTTTACACTGCAAAAGTAATAACACTATTCCGATTACACAAGAAGGCACCTGCATATCAGATAATTACATCCAAGTAACCATTATTGATTATAAAATATTTACCAGATAATTTTTTTGAAAAAAATTATGTTGCTATTAAAAAGAAATCTAATTACCTTTATAGAGTAATTATGAAATATAATATATTTATGAACAGAACAACGATAGAAGATGCCCTATTTCCCGATTGCCCGATACGGAACATTCTAGCAAGAATCAGCGACAAATGGTCACTTTTAATCATTTACACACTCGCCAAAACGGATAAAATGCCTATGCGTTTCAAAGAATTGCAACGTGAGATTCCGGATATTTCGCAGAAAATGCTAACTGTAACACTCCGCACATTAGAAGAAGACGGCTATATCACGCGCAAGGTCTATCCCGAAATTCCTCCCCGTGTGGAATATTCACTGACAACAAGAACATTATCATTGCTTCCACATGTCAATTCCTTAATAAGATGGGCTTTGGAAAATAAGGATGCCATCATAAAAGACCGGAAGAAAGCAATCGGAAACAAACGGATATAATATCCGAAGATAAAGATACTCTCCCGTCACTCATCTAATTTCCATAATTTTCACCCGGCAATTAGGTTCGGAATAACGGGGTATTCTGTCATTCCAAAAAACTATTCCAGAAAATTTTATATAAATTTGTAAGATTAATAAACGAAGGGAAGCGTGATTTTACGAAAGCTCGCCGGACAGACGGCTACATACGGGATGAGTACGATAATTGTCAAATTCATCAATTATCTGCTGACGCCTTATCTTACCAATATATTGACCGAAAGCCAATACGGCGTACAGAGCTATTATTACTCCTTTATCCCTTTCGGGCTTACCCTGCTGACCATGGGCTTGGAAACCGGTTATTTCCGTTTCGTAGGCAAAAGCGAAACGGCGGAAGAAAAAAACAGGGTGTTCTCCACGATCTTTACGACGGTATCGTTAACCAGCCTTCTTTTCTTCATTGCCGTATGCCTGTTTACCGGACCTATTTACCGGTTCACCGCCGACCTCGGAGCAGGAAGCATATCGCTAATTCCTATCGTAGGGGCATTGATAGCTATCGACGCCATAACAGCGATACCTTATGCCAAATTGAGAGCACAGGAACGTGCCAAACGGTTTTTAGCCACGCGTGTAATCAACGTCTTAGTCAATGTCTTTTTCTGTGTTTTCTTCTACTCCGTCCTGCCGCTATTCAAAGACTCGGCCTTGCTCGGCTGGATGTGGATCGAAGGGTACGGCGCCGGATATGTCTTTATCGCCAACCTGATCGCCAGCATAACCACCCTCTTTATGCTGCTTCCCCAAATGGAAAGCGTAAAACTGCATATCGACCGCAAACTGCTCAAAGCACTGCTGCTTTTTTCCGCTCCTCTGCTTATTAGCGGCATCAGCGGGACGGCCAACGAATTTATCGACCGCCAACTTTTAGCCATACTGCTGCCAACAGACATAAAAATGAGCTCGGTAGGTATCTATTCGGGCGTAATGAAAGTTGCAGCGTTGATGTACCTCTTTATCCAGATGTACCGTTTCGCAGCCGAACCGTTTTTCCTCTCCAACGTAAAAAAGGAAGATTTTAAACTCGCCAACGCCGAAGCGATGAAATATTTCATTATCGTATCGGTTATGATCTTTTTGGGAATTACGCTTTATATGGATATTTTCCAATATTTCATCGGAGCGCCTTTCCGGGTAGGACTGCGAATCGTGCCGATACTGCTGCTCTCCAACATGTTCATCGGTATTTACGTAAACCTGTCGTTCTGGTACAAAGTAACGGAAAAAACCCATTTTGCACTGATTATCACTTTAGCCGGATTAGCCGTTACGATAATCCTGAACTTCGCCCTGATTCCCCTGTTGGGTTATGAAGGTTCGGCCTGGGCCCGATTGGGATGCGAAAGCTCTATGGTATTGCTGAGCTATTTTCTGAACCAAAAATACTATCCGATACCGTACGACCTGAAAACGATTTTCAAATATATGGGAGCCGGAGCCGTAATTTATACCATTTCCGTAGTCCTTCCCATAGAACATACCGCCTTAAGATTATTGGCAAACACAATATTATTTATTACTTTTATCCTATTCTTTATACAACAAGAAAAAATAAATTTGCGTTCTATATTAAAACATTAACGATTAAACAAAGAAATTATGCGCCCAGTAAAGGTGATCAACAAATCGGCTTACCCGCTTCCGAAATACGAAACCCTGCATGCGGCAGGATTGGATGTCCGCGCCAATATCACGGAAGGCATGACTATTGCACCGTTGCAACGGGTGATGGTGCCTACCGGACTGTATGTAGAACTGCCCGAAGGGCATGAGATGCAGGTACGCCCGCGCAGCGGATTAGCCGCCAAACACGGAATCACCGTACTGAACTCGCCGGGAACCATCGACGCCGACTACCGGGGCGAAATAAAAATCATATTGGTAAACCTCTCTTCCGAGCCGTTTACCATAGAACCGGGGGAACGTATCGCCCAACTTATCGTTTCCGAATACGTCCGTATCGAATGGGAGGAGTGCGACGCCCTCTCCTCCACCGCAAGAGGCGAAGGCGGATTCGGCTCCACCTCCACGAAGTAATATCAGAATGAAAAAAAACATATTTATCATATCGTATCTCTTATTTTGCAGCATCTCCGTTCTGTCCGCCAACGGGCAAGAACAAAAGGCACAGCAGAAAGACATCCCCGTAATCAATATCGTGCAATCCGTTTATAAGGATAGCAGCGACAAAGTTACGGACTATTATCTGCGGGGCATCAAAGAGCTGCACCTGAACGGCAACCGCCCCCAGGCAAGCGCCCTTTTCCGTACGGCATTACAGATAGACTCGCTGCATGCCCCCTCCAATTTCGAAATGGCAAAACTGTTCGGCAACACTCCCGAAGCATTGCAATACAGCTTGCGGGCGAATCGTGCCGATACTTCCAATATCTGGTATAAATACCAGTTGGGACAGATATATATCGACCGGGAGGAATATTCCTCAGCTATCGATTTATGGAAAAAGATTATCGACGAAGACAAACAGAACCTTCAGGCATACCGTTACCTCTGTGCACTCTATAATGTGGTAGGACAACCTATCAACGCCATGTCGGTCATCGATACCGCATTGGTACGTTTCGGCAACGACCTCGATATGCTGGAATACAAACAGCAGTTGCTAATGCAGGCTTACAACACCGAGAAAGCCATCGAAAATGCAAAACTGCTGACTACCCTGTACCCCGACAGCGGCCGCCTCTACCTCTATTTAGGCGAACTATACGCTCAGACCGGCAAGGACTCGCTCGCCATGGAACAATATGTCAAAGCCCGCGAAACGGAACCCGATAACGTAACCATTCTTGTCGCGATATGCGATTTTTATGAGTCCATTAACCGAAGAGATAAATTTTTCCTCGCCCTGAACGACCTTTTCGCAGCCGACGGGTTGAGCAAAAAAGAAAAAATAGATTACTTCCAGCACACTTTCGAAACTTCCTATTTCTACAACAACCACTTTTTCGAAATAGAATCCCTGATACGGACATTAAGGCTCAAATACGGGAACGATTACGACATAGACCAGCTTTATGCCCGCCACCTTATCCACACAGGGAAATACGACGATGCCCTGGCAATTTATAAATCCCACCTGCCGGACAGCATTCAACGAATAGATACCTACAAAAACATTATCGGTATCGAATCTTATAAAAACAATCCGGATTCCGTTTACAAATATTCGGCGATGGCTATCGAAGCCTTCCCCGAAGATACGGATATTCCCCTCATATATGTATCTACCTTAGTGGAGGCCGCCCAATATCCGCAGGCTATCAAAACACTCGATCGCTATGCCGGCATATTGGAAAACGACTCTCTGAAAAGCGTCTATATCGCTTACAAAGGAGATATAGAACAGATGCAGGGGAACCTGAAAAAAACCTACAAGGCATACGACGAAGCTTTGAAATACGATCCGGGCAATATCAACGTACTGAACAATTACAGTTACTTCCTGAGCGAAGAAGGGCGCAATCTGGAAAAAGCATTCGTCATGGCCTCGCAAGTTATTGCCGAAGAACCATCCAATGCGACCTATTTAGACACTTATGCATGGATTTTGTATAAATTAGGACGTTACGAAGAAGCAAAAACCCACATGCGTAAAGCTATCGCCCTCGATACGACGGGAAGCGGAGAACTGTTCCTGCATTACGGCGATATACTGTACGCTCTGAAAGAATATGCCAACGCCTCTATTTACTGGGATAAAGCAGAAAAAGCAGGCATCGATGCCGAACAGATTAAAGAACGGAAAGAACGGCCTCACAATTAATTCGGAAACCGATAATTCTGAATTAAAAAATACTTATTTACTTTGCAATAAATTACTATTCGGGGATTGTTAAAGCGAACAAAAGATGGAGAGAGAATTAATAGATTATTTTTTGATAAAAGCCTGCAACGCTTCTATCGTTGCGGGAGAACAAATCATGAAATTATACGAGGACACAAAAGAGTTCGACGTCAATATAAAATCGGATAACACCATTATCACGGAAGCCGACCGGGTTTCCCATGAAATCATAAAGCAGTATCTTTCGCAGACCCGTATTCCGATGTTAAGCGAAGAGGGACGCGATATGCTTTTCGAAGAACGTTACCGCTGGGACCTCTACTGGTTAGTAGACCCGTTGGACGGGACCCGCGAATTCGTGAACCGCAACGGCGAATTCGTCATATCCATCGCCCTGATGTCTGAAAACAAACCGGCTTTCGGAGTGATTTATATCCCGCCACAGCACAAATTATATTTTTCCGATCCCGACCGGGGAGCATTCTGTATCGACGATACCCGTACCTTAGGGGAAGAAGAGCTTTCGATCAACCGTCTTTTCCCGGTATCCCGCAAACTGGAACGCGAACCATGGAAAGAAGGTACTCCTCTGCGCGTAGCCGTCACCCGTTCCCACATGAACGACGAGACACGCGCTTTCATCGACAAACTGAAAGAACGTTACGAAAACGTGGAAGTAACCCAATACGGCAGCGCCATGAAATTCTGCCATATCGCCGATGATAAAGCCGATATGTACGTCCGGTTCAGCGACCTGTTCGATTGGGACATCGCCGCCGGAGAAGCTCTATTACGCGCAGTAGGAGCAGGAATAAAACATATCGGAGGAGAAGAAATTACCTATAATAAAGTGCAGCTAATCATTCACCCCTTCATCGCCACATTCGACTCCGTAACTTATTAACGAATCGGGGCGAATTACCAAATTTTAGCGAATACAGAATATTATTTCTGCCATATCGAAGAAAAACCGAAAAGAAACCTTGTAAAAAACAGAATCATGCAGGAAAAGAAAAAAATAGCACTCGTAGCCCACGATAACATGAAACGCGACCTTGCCGAATGGGTGGACTGGAACTGGGAAGTATTGTTGAAACACCATCTCATCTGTACCGGGACTACGGGAAAAATGGTAGCCAAAACCCTTATGGACAGGCGCAGCAATGAACACGGGCGTTTCGATATTTCATTCCTCAAATCCGGGCCTTTAGGCGGCGACCAGCAACTCGGGGCATTGATTTCAGAAGGGGAGATAGATGTGCTTATCTTTTTCTGGGACCCCATGATGCCTCAACCTCACGATGTGGACGTGAAAGCCTTGCTCCGCATCGCTACCGTATATAATGTTCCCACCGCATTAAACCGTTCCTCGGCAGACTTTCTCATATCGTCGCCTTTCTTCGACGGCGAATACGTACGTACCATCAAAGACTATAAAGCCTATATCGAAAGGAGCCTGAACCAATAAACCGCTGATTCGGCAGACAAGCGGTTTGGTACCCTATTTGTATTTGCCTGTTTATAACTTCGGTACAACCGACAAGCAACCGGCATTCGACAATTCTCACCGAAAATTGCTTGCTCAACAATCGAAAAAAACGGCAAAAAACAAGTTTGTTCTGAAAACTTAATTATTTTTGTAACTTAAATAGTATAGAATTTAAAGAAAAAAGAATGAAAAAATTATCAATTATCTTTTCTATTATGTTAATGGGGGCTTTCGCCTCTTGTAATAGTGCAGGAAGTGGCAGTAAGATAACCACTACGAAAGACTCGCTTTCTTATGCGATCGGTTCTATCATGAGCCAACAACTCAAAACCTTAGGCATGACTCCGGACGATGTGAACGGTCAGGTTTTGGCTGCTGCCGTACATGATGCACTCGCAAACCAGGAACCGTCCATCACGTTACAACAATCACAAGAACTCGTACAGCATTACGTAACAGTCGTTGTTCCGGAAAGAAACAAAAAAGCGAGCGACGATTTCTTAGCTCAGATAAAGAAAGATAATAAAAATGCGGTTGAAACTCCGAGCGGATTGGTTTACGAAATCGTTAATTTAGGAGATACGACTTTGCATCCTACGGCACAAGATACGGTTCTCGCACACTATACCGGAACTTTCCCGTCAGGTGAAGTATTCGATTCCAGCGAAGATCGCGGAGAGCCGGCTATGTTCCCGTTGTCAGGCGTTATTCCGGGTTGGACAGAAGGATTACAGTTAATCGGTCCGGGCGGTGAAATCAAACTTTACATTCCGTCTTCTCTCGCTTACGGCGAATACGGCAGCGGACCTATCGGCCCCAACCAAGCCCTCGTATTCGATGTCAAATTGCAAAAAGTAATGAAAGCAGCTAAAAAATAGAGGCTTTTTCATAAGAAAAAAGGTATCGCCTGAAATCAGGCGATACCTTTTCTTTTATACACAGAGGAAAAAAATCTCGCTTTTTTTTGCCGTTACCCTATCCTTTCCGAAAACATCCTGATAAAAATTTTCCGGTCATTTTTCCGAAACAAACGGGGAAAGGGAAAATGCAATATATATCCTGTAAAATAAACGCCGGTTATCTTATTTCGTCTCCGTCCCGTAACCGGAATATAAAAAAGGTACCCGCAAGTAACCCCTGCCAGATACCTTTTTCCCTATTCTCAAATTCCTCTACTTTTTCGTCGTTTTCTTAACGGAAGATTTCCGTGCCGCCGTTTTCTTCGCAGCAGTGCTCTTAACCGTTTTCACACTCTTGGTACTTTTCACTGCCGCCTTACGCGCTGCCTTCTTCGAAGGAGCATTCTCCCCTTCCGCCTCCTGAGCTTCTATAATCCGTTTACAATCTTCCACACTCAACGACGCCGCATCCGTTCCTTTCGGAATCTTATAATTCGCCCCATTGAAAGCGATATAAGGCCCCCAACGGCCATTCAGCACCTGTATTCCCTCTGTCTCGTAAACATGAATCACTTTCTCCCGCTCCTTTTTCCGTTTCTCCTCGATCAGTTCGATCGCCCGCTCCTGCGTAATCGTATAGGGATTATCCGTTTTCGCCAATGATACGAATTTTCCGTCATGCCGGACATAAGGGCCGAAACGGCCTACTCCTATCGTTATCTCTTTCCCCTCATACTCTCCCGCATTACGAGGCAAGCGGAATAATTGCAACGCCTCCTCCAAGGTAATCGTAGCAATTAGTTGTCCGGATTGCAGGCTCGCATATTGCGGTTTCTCTCCTTCCCCGTCTTTCTGCGACTCCCCGATCTGTATCATCGCCCCGAAACGCCCCACACGGGCATACACATTCTTCCCGCTCTCCGGATCCGTTCCCAACAAACGCTGCTGAGAGTTGGCAAAACTACCTTTCTCCTCTGTCGCCTCCTCTACCGTATCATGGAAAGGTTCGTAAAAATGACGTATCATTTTTTCCCAGCTCAACTTCCCTTCTGCAATATCATCGAACTCTTTTTCCACCTTAGCCGTAAAATTATAATCGAGTATCGCCGGGAAATGCTTTTCCAAATACTCATTTACCAACATACCGATATCGGTTGGGAACAATTTCGCTTTCTCCGCTCCCGTAATCTCTTCCGACATCTTCCGGATAATCTCTCCGCTCTTC
The DNA here is from genome assembly GCA_018710935.1 of Candidatus Avirikenella pullistercoris. Lineage (GTDB taxonomy): Bacteria > Bacteroidota > Bacteroidia > Bacteroidales > Rikenellaceae > Avirikenella > Avirikenella pullistercoris. The sequence continues at coordinate 31,257 of DVIX01000082.1, forward strand.
GTCAAAGATAACTGCACATAGCCCCTCGGAGTGCCTTCCCTGTCCTCTTTCAAAACATACCCCCGGTTAATAATGGTAGATATGGTCGGTGCATATGTCGAAGGACGGCCTATCCCCAAATCTTCCAGATGTTTTACCAACGATGCCTCCGAATAACGCGGCGGACGCTGTTCAAAACGCTCCGTAGCATCGATCGATTCGGCTTTCAGCTCCTGCCCCTTTTCGATAGGAGGCAATAACCCGCTATCAGCCTGTTTCTCCTCGTCGCTACCCGACTCGGAATAGAGTTTCAGGAATCCGTCGAACTTCACGACCTCTCCCTTAGCCGTAAACAATTTATCGCTTCCTTCTACACGAATGTCGATATTGGTCTTCTCCAATACGGCATCCGACATCTGAGAAGCGACAGCTCTTTTCCATATCAGATCGTAAAGCCTTTTCTCCTGCGGAGAGCCGTCAATCGACATACGGTCTATATAAGAGGGGCGTATCGCCTCATGCGCCTCCTGAGCCCCCTTACTTTTTACCTTATATTGCCGGTTATGCAGATACTCGTTCCCGAACTCCTGCTTTATCACACCGCTGATAGCTGCAACGGCATCCTGCGACAAATTCACCGAATCGGTACGCATATAGGTTATCAACCCCGCTTCATACAACCGTTGTGCAACCATCATGGTACGGCTCACCGAAAAGCCCAATTTACGGCTCGCCTCCTGCTGTAATGTGGAAGTAGTAAACGGAGCCGCCGGAGAACGCCTGCCCGGCTTCTTCTCTATGGACTCTACGGAAAAACGGGCTTTCGCACACAACTCCAAAAAAGCTCTCGCCTCCTCTTCCGTCCCGAACTTATGATTCAGATCGGCTTTCAGTTTACATATCTCTCCCTTACTCCCTATAAATGAAAAAAGGGCAGCTACTTTATAGAAGCGGGCTCCCTTAAACCGGATAATCTCTTTCTCTCTCTCCACAATCAACCTCACCGCGACAGACTGGACACGCCCCGCAGAAAGCGAAGGTTTTACCTTTTTCCATAAGACCGGAGAGAGCTCAAAACCCACCAAACGGTCTAAGATACGGCGCGCCTGCTGCGCATTCACCAAATTCAGATTTACGGTTCGAGGCGCTTGAATCGCATTCAATATCGCATTTTTTGTAATTTCATGAAAAACAATACGACGTGTAGTGGCTACGTCGAGCCCCAAAACCTGCGTCAAATGCCATGCGATAGCCTCCCCCTCGCGGTCTTCATCGGATGCCAACCAAACCCGCTTAACTTTCGACGCCAGCGATTTCAATTCGGCAACTATCTTTTTTTTATCTTCCGATACTTCATAAGTAGGCGCAAACCCATGTTCGATATCGACCCCGATATCTTTTTTCGGTAAATCCCGGATATGGCCGAAACTGGATTTTACCAGATAATCTTTCCCTAAAAATTTTTCAATGGTCTTCGCCTTCGCAGGCGACTCTACAATTACCAAATTTTCGCTACTCATAAGCCTCTGACTACATATATTATTTCACCATAGTATAGGTTATGGCTATCTGGAGCGGTGTTTCGGAACCGACTCCTTCCAATGCTACTCCGGCCATAATGGACTCAAATCCGTAACCCACCGTCAAATCCACCTTTTTTTCTTCCGTCGCCCCGGTAAACAGTTGCTGAATCCAGGTCGTAATATTCATGCTGTACCTCATTTTAGCCCGATTGATATACCCGCCGAACATCGGAGTAGTATCATCCACATCATACGGATAATAGTCGGGAATCAATGTAAAATCATTGTAATTATAAAAGATCCCCAGACGTGAAGGAGACCAGTCGAGCCGCTCCGGTATCGGATTGTTTATCGTGGCTATCAACGTAGCATTATTAATAGATACTCTCGAATAGCCTTCCGCTTCCGCCTGTTTTTTAATCCGGTCGATCTCCTCCTGCAAAACTTCCACTTCCGTCATCAAGCCCCCCAAACTCTGAATATATGTCAATTTCTGCGGCTCGGACGTATTGTCGATCTCTTTCGGATTAACCCCATTCAAGGCACTCGCATAGGTAAAATCATGCGAAATCATTGTAAATGCCTCGTTATAAGATTCGTCTCCATTATCGAAAGCGAACATCACATAGCTGGTATCGGCAACAGGAACATTCTTATTGTGATAATAAACAAATATATTGGAATTGGTCAGGTCTACACTGTAAATATTTCCTCCCTGCATCGTTTTCCTTGCCTTGAAAAAATACCCCGGATGCCTTTTATGAAACAACGTATCGTATACATATATCATGTCGGTAGTATCCAAATACCGTTCCGCTACTTCATTGGGAATTTTCACATAAGCCGATTCCGTATTTCCCGTAACATTCATCGTGGCAATCGGAGTAGGATCGATATAGGGTTCCGCATCGAAATTGGAATAGTAAGAAGAATCTTTCAGATAAGGCAACGGTTTGTTCATACGGTACACATCAACGACTACATTTTCCAATGTATCTCCCCAATATCCGGAAATAGCAAGGGATATGAAAGCCGAATCGATTGCCGGCTGATCTCCCCACAAAGAGTCGCTGCTGGAGAATCCCCCCGCAAAAACCACCTGACCGATAAAATCGCAGTTGGTCTGTCCGAACATGGACTGTACCATAGATCCCATATAGGTATATCCCCACTCATCCGTTACAATGGAATCCACCGAACGGGTATAAGAATAGACCTTTTTCATCGTATCCATTCTCAATTTCATCATGTCCTGCACAGGAATAAAATCCGTTCCCAACTCATCCTCTACCTTGGTACAAGAAAACATGCTGAAAAACACTCCTGCAAAAAATAAAAGAACGAAACCGAACGAACCGTTCCGACTATTTTGAAAGTATCTTTTCATAGAAATCGTTGTATTCCTCTATATAATTTTCATCTCCAGCCGGAGAGAGTATTTCGATACCTTGTTCTCCCGCATATTTTATAATATCCTCGTTAACCTCTTTCCCCGCCACGATAATTCCGTCGGTAAATTGCAGCGTATACTTCAACAGGTTTTCATAGGCAGGTTCCGCCAATATTTCCGCTTGCCCCGCATCGAAACCTTCCGACTCCAATTTTTCCCGGAATTTCACATCCAATGCACCGGGGAAAGTATTGTCATACAACGAAACCACTATTTTCGACGAAGCGAACAACGGATCATCGCTATACAATGATTTGATATATGCCGGCATCAACCAGGAAAACCAGCCGTGGCAATGGATTATATCGGGAGACCAACGCAATTTACTCACCGTTTCGATCACTCCTCTTGCAAAGAAAATAGCCCTCTCGTCATTATCCGGGAAATAATTTCCCTGCGCATCCGTCAGGATAAATTTACGCTGGAAATAATCTTCGTTATCGATGAAATAGACCTGTAGCCGGGCATTCGGAATAGAAGCAACCTTAATAATGAGTTGATGGTCCGTATCATCTATCACAATGTTCATGCCGGAAAGGCGAATCACTTCGTGCAACTGGTTACGCCTTTCGTTTATACAACCGTAACGAGGCATAAAGGTTCTTATATCCCTCCCCTTCTCCTGAATAGCCTGAGGCAAAGCCCTGCACAAACGCGACATTTCGCTCTCAGGAAGATACGGCATCAATTCCTGGCAAACGTACAAGATTCTTGCTTTATCACTCATTATTTATGTTAGTTAAATTTCGGCTTTATCCGCATTGAAACAAACGGGAAAAGCAGGACAATTATTGTTTAATATCCACACACAATTCTATATATACAGGAAAAGCCAACGCAATCTCCGAAAACCCGTTTTTCAGTAATTGCCAAACCGCATCCCATATTTTGCAAAGATAGCGATTTTATTAATTTATCGCAAACTCCGCTCTAAATTACTATCAATCAATTACAAGCCATTTCCCGCACACATTCCTGCCGGTGCTTTCAAAATACACCGAACCGCAATTCCCGCTCCCGAAAATAGGAAATGCGATATTTCTCCCTCTGCAATACATGTCATCCCGGGAATCTATTCCCCGACTAACTTCGTACCTCCGTAACCGGGAGCAGCAATCGCATCGCTGCCACAGATTACTACCGATTTTACCCCGCTGGCTATCGCTTTAAAGGCATTGTCGAGTTTCGGTATCATACCCGCAACCACAACTCCCGATTTTTTCAGCAACTCATACTCCGGCAAAGTAATCCGGGGAATGACGGAATATTCATCGTTAATATCGGAAAGTACGCCTTTTTTCTCAAAACAATAAACAAGTTCCACTTCGTAAACCCCGGAAAGCGCCACCGCTACCGTTTGAGCAACCGTATCGGCGTTGGTATTCAACAACATACCTGTTCCGGCATGGGTTATCGGCGCTACGACCAATGTATAACCGCTATCGATCAACATCTGCGCCGTAGAAACGGAAAAACGCTCCACGATCGGATCGCCTACATATCCGAAATCAATCGGATTAGGAATACGCTTAAGAGAAGGCATCAAAGAGCCGTCGGCTCCGCACAAACCGAACGCATTTACCCGAAGCCCCTGCAGCCGGGCTACGATTTTTTTATTGACCAACCCGGCATACACCATGGTGACCACATCCAGCGTCTGCGCATCGGTAACACGCCGCCCCTCTATCATCTGAGTCTCTATCCCCAACGCCTTAGAAATAGTAGTAGCGATTTTACCTCCTCCGTGGACCAACACTTTCGGACCTTCCAATGCGGCAAAATCCTCAAGGAAAGAGGTCAATTTTTCAGGGTTATCAACAACATTTCCCCCTATTTTAACAACTTTCAACATAGTTATCAACAGTATTAAAAATAAACATCCAACTTTCGGATACGATACTCTCGCCTTCCATTCGGTTTCCATCCCCTCAAACAAGACAAGCAATTATTTTTTACTCTTCGGAACCGATCATTCTCCCATTCCCAAAACACAGACTCATTTCGTTTCCTCCGAATCCCCGACATTCCATTACCTGTCCGCCTGCCGGTATCCGAACAGAAAGAGGCATATATCCGGGCTCCTTCCTTCTCTTGCCGAAATCGAAAACGGTGTCGGAACGCCCCCGCAATCCTGCAATCCCCTTCCTACAAAATACCGGAAAGCCTTATCCTGCCCTCCACCTATCTTCCAAAAACAAAACCGTTTAAACCGGCCGTTCTTCGTCAAAACGGGAACGGGCTATCCGGTTTAAACAGTTTTACGTAAAATCTATTTCAATAACTTAGCAAAAGAGGTCAGGAAAATATCGCAATGCTCTTTTGTCAGATTCAAAGCCGGCAAAAGACGCAATACATTCTTATTTCCCGAAGAACCTACGAATATCTTTTCTTCGAATACCAATTTTTTCCGGATAGCGGCCGTATCTTCAAAAAGTTCGATGCCGATCATCAAACCTTTGCCCCTTACCTCTTTAATATTCGGCAATTTAGCAATCTCATCCATCAAATACTTACCCATCTTTCCGGCATTTTCTATCAAATTATCCTGCGCTATTACGTCGCATACGGCGATAGCGGCAGCACAAGCCAGATGATTGCCGCCGAAAGTAGTTCCCAACATCCCGTAACGCGGTTCGATATGGGGCGCAATCGAAAGGGCGCCGATAGGAAACCCATTGCCTATCCCTTTTGCCATCGTATAAATATCGGCTTTCACCCCCGCCCAATCGTGGGAATAATATTTTCCGCTCCTGCCGCATCCGCATTGTACGGAATCGGCAATAAAGACCGCATTAAACCGGTCGCATAACGAACGTATTTTTTTCAGATAACTGTCCGTAGCGACTACAATGCCGGCTACACCCTGAATCCCCTCTACGATAACCGATGAAATTTCATTCCCATAAGCAGCGAAAGCAGCCTCCAAAGCAGCCTCATCGTTCATCGGCAGGAACGACACATGATCGGTTTTATTAACCGGCGCCACGATATTCGGATTATCGGTAGCGGAAACCGCTAACGAAGTACGCCCGTGAAAAGCCCCTTTAACCGCCAACACCTTGCTTTTACCGTTATGGAACGAAGCCAGCTTCATCGCATTTTCGTTCGCTTCCGCTCCGGAATTGCATAAAAACAACTGGTAATCTTCCTTACCCGACAATTTTCCCAATTTATCCGCCAGCTCTTCCTGCATGGATATTTTTACAGAGTTGGAATAAAAACCCAATTTATGTAATTGGTTCGTCAGCATTTCCACATAATGCGGATGAGTATGCCCGATGGATATTACGGCATGGCCGCCATACATATCCAAATATCTTTCTCCTTTCGAATCCCATACGAACGATCCCTCGCCTTTTACGATCTCTACGTCATATACGGGATATACATCAAACATTTTCATCTTTCAAAAAATTTTATGCCCCGCACGAACTATATGAAGCCCATGCCACGGCCGTATTCAACACTTAAAATACCGTTTCCCCGAAAACCTGCCGGCAACCCGCCGGAATATTCCGGGTATTTTTTAAAACGCGACGGGTTTCAACCTCAACCCCGCCTTTTCATCCAGGCCGAACATCAGATTCATGTTCTGCACAGCTTGTCCCGACGCTCCCTTCAACAGATTGTCGATAACACACATGATAAGCAGCTTATCATCGTGTTTCTCCAAAGAGACAATCGCTTTATTGGTATTCACCACCTGCTTCAGATGAACATTCTTATCGCTTACGAAAGTAAACGCCGCATCGCCGTACGTATTTTTATAAAGCTCCTTAGCCTCTTCCAACGACAAATCGCATTTCGTATAGATAGAAGCGATAATGCCCCGAGGAAAATCCCCCCGGTAAGGAATAAAATTAATCGCCTTGTCAAAAGAGGGCTGCAACTTTCTGACCGTTTCGCCTATCTCGTTCAAATGCTGGTGAGTAAACATTTTGTAGGTGGACATATTGGAGTGGCGCCAACTGAAATGCGAAGTCGCCGACAACGACTGTCCCGCCCCGGTAGAACCGGTAATGGCGCTTATCTGTATCTCATCCCGCAACAAACCGGCCTTTGCCAAAGGTACGATACCTAATTGCAGACAGGTAGCGAAACAGCCCGGATTGGCAATATTATCCGCCTTCATGATTTCCGCCCTATTCACTTCCGGAAGGCCGTAAACAAATTTACGATCCCCGATAGCGGAAGTAGCGGACAACCGGAAATCCTGACTCAGGTCGATTACCTTAATCCTCGAATCGACCGCATTCTTTTCCAAAAATTTGCGGGCATCCCCATGCCCTACGCAGAGGAACAATACATCGATATCCGAAGAGAGGCTGTCCGAAAATTTCATATCCGTATCACCGAACAAATCGGTATGTACCTCCCACAAATAGTTTCCCGCATTGCTGTTGCTATGCACGAACACCAATTCGACATCGGGGTGGTTAATCAATATGCGGCACGCTTCTCCGCCGGTGTATCCGGCACCGCCTGCAATACCTGCTCTTATCTTTTTCGCCATATTCGTAATCATTTAAAATAAAAGGGGCTCAGCAACAATATCCTTCGACATTATTCCAAAAGCCCCTGTATATACGGGCTTTCAGTGTCTGACATTACCGACTCCACAGCCCGGCAGCATCGTTCTACTTACTTATCGTTCTCCTTATTCACCAATCGGTACATCATGGTCTGATTCCCGAAAATTTTTCCGAATCCCTTAACGTCTTCGCCTGTCCACGCATTGTTCATCACTTCGCCGTAACTACCGAAATCGTTATTCATCAAATCGTGTTCGGAACGGATACCGACCATATCGAAATAATAAGGATGCAAGCGGACAATCACATCGCCGGTCACATATTTCTGGCTGCTTTCCAACATCGCTTCCATATCGCGCATCACCGGGTCGTAATATTGTCCCTCATGCAGATAGTTGGCATAAAACGCAGAAATCTGATCTTTCCAGAACAGTTGCCATTTCGTCAACACATGTTTTTCCAACATATGGTGCGCTTTGATAATCACCATCGGAGCCGCAGCCTCGAAACCGACACGCCCTTTGATGCCGATAATCGTATCGCCGATATGCATCCCGCGCCCTACGGCATAAGCTCCGGCTATCTCCTGTACTTTCAGAATCGCATCCACCGGATTATCGAAATGAGTACCGTTCACCCCTTTCAATTCGCCTTTTTCAAATGTCAGCGTGATATCTTCGCTGCCTTCCTTCGTCAGTTGGGTAGGATAAGCCTCTTCCGGCAGAGTGGTATCGGAAGAAAGCGTCTCTTTTCCGCCGACCGATGTTCCCCATATCCCCTGATTAATGGAATATTCCGCTTTCTTAAAGTCGAAATCGACACCGTGGCCGCGCAGATAGGCAATCTCTTCTTCACGGCTCAGACGTTTTTCACGAATCAGAGCAATAATAGGTATTTCCGGAATCAAGGTATTGAATATCATATCGAAACGTACCTGATCATTCCCTGCACCCGTACTGCCGTGGCAAACGAAGTCCGCTTTGATCTCTTTCGCATAATGCGCTATCGCCGTAGCCTGCGAAATACGTTCGGCACTTACGGATAACGGGTAAGTCGCATTCTTCAGCATATTCCCGTAAACCATATAACGAATCGTCTGTTCATAATAGGTCTGCGTAACATCTAAACATTTGAACGATTTTACGCCCAAGCCATACGCCCGTTCTTCGATTTTTTTCAGCTCTTTTTCAGAGAATCCGCCGGTGTTGGCAATCGCCGCATACACCTCAAGCCCCATTTCCTTCGACAGGTAAATCGCACAATAAGATGTGTCGAGGCCGCCGCTAAATGCTAATACTACTTTTTTCATAATCTTATCTTTCTTATTTATTTTCTTCAAGAATCACCCGCTCTCCTTTCAGTATCTCGTCGATATCCACCCGCGGGGACTGTTTTTCCGGATCGAAAATCATTGCCGTACAAAGGCAGTTTTTCCGCCCTTTGCTGGTCAATATCGGGTAATTGATGCAACTCTCGCATCCCTTCCAGAAAGCGTCGTCGTCTGTCAGTTCCGAAAAGGTCACCGGAAAATATCCCAGTTCGGAATTGATTTTCATCACAGCCAATCCGGTAGTCAACCCGAACAGCTTAGCCCCTTTAAAACGTTTCAATGACAATGCGAAAGTTTTTGTCTTGATAGCTTTCGCCAAACCCAACTTCCGAAATTCAGGATTGATTATAAGCCCCGAATTCGCAACATATTTGCCATGTCCCCAAGTCTCTATGTAACTGAATCCTGCCCAACGGCCGTCTTTGTGAAACGCAATTACCGCCTTTCCGTCCCTCATTTTCTGAGCGACATACTCAGGTGAACGTTTTGCAATACCTGTCCCTCTCGCTTTAGCGGATTCCGCCATCTCGGTGCAGATCTCTTCAGCAAAACCGACATGCTCGCTGGAGGCAACATGCACATCAAAATCATCTATCGTCATCTTATTTAATATGAAATTAAACTGGTTTTCAAAGAATCATACCCAATAAGAACTTATGTCCTATTACGATATATTCATACCTATTGGATATAGTAAATCTGGAATGGAAAACTTCCGACACGGAGCCGAAAAACTATCGTCGTCGCCGCTCGATGCCATAACGGACAAACGCATAAGACTCCCGGCCTCTGACGATGCCGGAAACGAAAGCCGATGTATTTGACTGACTGTTCATTGCGTTATGCGATATAAGAAAACAATGCAAAGTTATAAAAATATCTACAAAACAAAAGAAAGAATTTAAAATTTAACATAAAAATTCCAGTCCGTGAATTTACATATTTACTGTTCTTTTTTCATTCCGGCAGGCTTTTTGTTCTTATAAAAAGATTATCCATTCACATTACAATTAAAAAGCCGTTCAGGCAAGGAGAAAAATTATGGAACCCATATTACATACCGCAAATTCAAGAGGCCACTTCGACCATGGTTGGTTAAACACCTCACATACATTCAGTTTCGCAGACTATTACGACCCCGAACGAATCCACTTCGGCGCCCTGCGGGTACTCAACGACGATATCATAGCCCCGGGCACAGGCTTCGGCATGCACCCCCACCGCAACATGGAAGTTATTTCCATTCCGTTAAAAGGCGACCTGGAACACCAGGACAGCTTAGGACACACCTCCGTAATACGGCACGGAGAGATACAAGTAATGAGCGCAGGACGAGGCATCATGCACAGCGAATACAACAAAAATTCCGACCGAAACGCCGAATTCCTGCAAATATGGGTATTCCCATACCGGCAGAATGTCGCCCCCCGTTATGAAAATGCCGCTATCGCAGACCTTATCGTAAAAAACGAACTGAGCCAGATCGTATCGCCCTACCCCGGAAACGGGAAAGGATTATGGATATACCAAAACGCCTGGTTCTCATTCGGAGAACTCGACAAAGGGATAAAACGGACATACAAATTCCACTCCTCGAAAAGCGAAGGTGTATATATTTTCGTTATCGAAGGAAAAATAAAAACAGAAGGCATAGAACTGTCCCGCCGCGACGGTTTAGGCGTTTACCGAAATAAAGAGAGCATCGAAATAGAAACTCTCGAAAACGCACTGCTTCTATTAATGGAAGTACCGCCCATGCCGGATATGCAGGACTAATTCCTTTTCATTAGCCGGTTTCAGCTTTACAACAAGTTTTTCAAATAAAATTCTGCAAAGCCGAAACCGGCTTTATTCTGTTTATTCATACCTGAAATTCCGGGACACTCCTTTATTCCCATTCATTCCCCGGCCCCACGGGTCCGGCTCCGCTGTCTTTTACCGTATGACATCCGGCAATGACACGATTCAATAATGTTTCACTTTCAGATAAACGACAGATTGTATTCCCAACATAATGACAAAAAACCATTCTACGGTCCATAAAACCGCCAACGGCACGCCCCTGCCGCTCATACCCCACAACAGGACAGAATAAAACAAAACGGTTATCGACTGAAATAAGAATGCCGCTTTTACGCCTCCTGTACCTATAACCGCATTCATATAAACATATCCGGGTACTGCAAAGCCGTAATTAAGCAACATAACGGTATACGGCAACCAGGACAACGCCACCAACGTCTCATCGCCGGTATAGACACCGACCACCTGCCGGTGAAATACCAAAGCCGATA
>DVIX01000083.1 GCA_018710935.1 Candidatus Avirikenella pullistercoris
TTTTCTTTTCAATACAGCTCTTTTATTTGATTCTCGATTATATCGCTATCTTCGATTCTTTTTTATTACTAGCGTTATTCTCTTTCCTTATTTCTTCCTTTTATTCTTGTTCTTCTCCTTTTCTTTCTATCAACTTTCCTGTTGTTTTTTCCCTTCTCCCCTTTTTCGCTGTTCGTCCTTTCTTTTTTATATGTTTTTCTTTTACCTGGAGATTTATGATTTTTCTGTTCTTATTATTTAATATTAAAAAAGAGAATAACTAATTAGCTATTCTCTTTTTGGGTATATTTTTAATAAAGTTTATTAATTGCGGGTATATAATTCATTAGAGGAATCGGTAGAACCGTTGAAACGCATATAAACTTGGGTTGCATCATTCGGAACAAATGAGTTGACAGCTATATTTCCGTCATCTAAAGTAAGGGTAAATTCATTTGTTTCGTATGAATATGTACCGTTTACGGTTTGTCCGTTTATTTGTGCCGTTACATTGTTATTATCTGTAATTGTAAAGCTCTCGATGGGGGAAGTGGCTGTCGTACTGCGAGTCCATGTCGAACCGGGGAGATAGGGATATTTAAGTTCGATAGTATTGTTTTTTCCGGTAATAATCTCGTTTTTGTTCATTAATATATAATTATAGGTAATGCACCCCTGAAGTTTGTTATCTATTTTTACGGAAGCATTAATATCCTCTGTTTTCAGGTTGTTCCATAAAATGTTGTATTTTTCTGTGGCTGCGTCGTTGCAAATTTTAAGGGCGTCGTGATAACTTACTCCTTCCTGTCGTTCGATAATTGTCGTTAAATAGCGTTTCTCTGTTAAATAAGTATTGAGAGATGCTGAAACGGCTTCGTTAAAAGCATTTTCGGAAGTACCGGCATTCTGAAGCAAAGCTCCGGTAGTGTATTCTACGGTCAGAATAGCGGAAGATCCTTCGTCTTTACACCCGCTGAAAAGAAAAGTTGTACATGTCAAACAGATAAATAGAAAAAGTTTATGTCTCATATTCTTCGGTATTTGATGAATTGAAATGTATTTAGATAAAAATATTTATAAAAAAACGGATAATGAATCGTTATATTATAATTATGAGAAAATGCCAAAAATAAAAAAATCGGTATTTTAATACCGATTTTAATATATGTAAATTTTTGTTTTATTGCGGGAAAGATATTGTTTTTACGATACTTTCCAGCTGTTTGATGTAATTCCTTTTTCCTTTGCTGGGTTTTGGAGAATATACATATTCATCGATAACGAATATCCGGTTATTTTTTTTATCGAGAGTAGAGTAACTTACGAATGGGCCGCCCATATAGTCGCCGTATACATCCCAAAATCCTCTTAAAACAGCCCATGAACGGTTATTGATAATTTCGTTTTTTACTTCCGGCGGATATGCTGTCGAAGTGGTCATATAAGTATTTTCTCTCGGGCCGGGGATGTTGGATGCGAAAGCATTTCTCATCTCGGTCAGATATTCGGCTGTAATAGTTCTTGTTGAGTCGTACGGATAGCTGTATATGAATAATCCCTGACTACTTAATGGCATTTCATATGAAATCCACATAAAGTTATCGCCGATTTTGTTCCGGATTTTGTACCCATACGGGATACTGATATTGATACCGAAAGTTTTTGCAACTTCTTCATTTACATCTTTAGCCGGATATGATTTCATTCTGGCAACGAATCGGCTTTGTTCTGTCATATCCATTAATTCGACGATCTCGTTCCGTTTCTGATGCAGATAAGCTGCGAGAGAATCGGTATTGGGAGAATCCATATAAACGATAATCTGCGGAGCAGCGTTTACGTCGTAACTGGCTCCTACCGTTGTTTTGGGAAAATCTGCTCCGGTTCTTATCATAATGATATTACGGTGTTTGGTAATCAGATTCGTGAAAAAGGACGGTTCTACGTTTTTCAGGTCGAACATGGGTTCCTGTTGGTTGAGCCATTGCACATCCTGTTGCAGAATATTTCGTAATGTATCTCCTGCAGGGCTGTTCCATTGTTCTTTAGTCGCTACGATAAATATTTCATAAGGATTCCCGGATGATTCCGGTACATATTCCGTTGAGTTGTTCTTACAGGAAGAGAACAACGAAATAACAGCGATAAAAGATAATAAGTACTTTAACATATGTTTTGTAATTTTAAATTTATTTTCATAAACCTTTTTGTTTGTGACGCTTTTATCGTTATTTTAGTCCCGATTAAAAAGGGCTGATTACGAATAGAAGGCCTTATATAAAGAACGGGGATAAAATTAAATTTATTTATGCAAAAGTAAAATTTATTGTATAAATAGTTGTAAAAATTATTACGAATACGTAGGTTTGCCCCATATTTTTAATAAGTTGTACGCAGTACGAATTTAAAAGAGCGTTTTTGTTTCCATGTATATAGAACCGCCGAAAATTGTAAAACGTTTGTTTCCTGATTTGATTTGGAGCTTTTCACAGCAAGAGGTTGACGGGAAAGTGTTTATTACATTCGATGATGGCCCGACTCCGGAGATTACACCATGGATTCTGGATACTTTGTCCAAATTTGATGCCAAAGCGACATTCTTTTGTTTGGGCAAAAATGTGGAACAATACCCGGAGCTTTTTCAGATGATTTTAGAGGGAGGACATGCCGTAGGAAATCATACGTACAGCCATCAGAAAGGTTGGGAGATGCGTACCGGTCGTTATGTGGAAGATGTGGATTTAGCCGATAATTTTATTCATTCCAATCTTTTCCGGCCGCCTTACGGACGTATAAAACCGGCTCAGGCGCGCCGGTTGAGCGAGCGCTATAAATTGATTATGTGGGATGTGCTGAGTAGGGATTACAGTCAACTGGTTTCTCCGAGATCGTGTTTGAATAATGTTGTTAAACATGTGAAAAGCGGTTCGATCGTTTTGTTTCATGATTCTCGGAAAGCGTATCGGAATTTAAGTTATACGTTGCCGCGTACGCTTGAATTTTTACGGAGTAAGGGGTTGGAGAGCGTAAAAATAGAGTTATAATAATCAAGGGTCGATATGAAAATTGCTGTTGCCGTAACAGGTGCGAGTGGAGCTGTTTATGCTCGTTTATTGGTAGAAAGGCTTGCTAAAACCGAAGAAGTGGCAGAGCTGGCCCTTATTTTTACGGATAACGGGAAACAAGTGATGGAATATGAAGAGGGGATGGAGTGGTTGCAGGAATTTTCTTTTATCCGTTATTTCGATAATAGGGATTTTAATGCTCCGGTGGCTTCCGGCTCGGGAGATTACGATGCATTGGTATTGGTTCCTTGTTCTGCTGGGATGATGGGGCGTATAGCGAATGGTATTTCTGACGATTTGGTGTCCCGTGCGGCGGATGTAATGTTGAAAGAACGGCGTCGGTTGATTTTAGTATTGCGGGAAACTCCCCTGACTTCAATCCATATTGATAATATGAAGGCTATAACGGTAGCCGGCGGTATCGTGATGCCGGCTGCTCCGTTTTTTTACAGCAGGCCTTCTTCGATAGAAGAGTTGTGCGGAACGGTTATACAACGGATTATGTCGTTGTTGAAGCTATCGTCCGGCCAGGATTTTCATTGGGGTGGTTGTTCCCGATAAGTTTTTCAAGTAAGGTTATACAGGACGGATTTAACTAAAAATAGGTTGATGATGTCCTTTTTTTTCAAAAGAATATCATCGTATTGTTGTCTGTTTTCGGATATTAGGATAATTTGTTCTTCCGATTCATAATCTTTTCTGATTTTGCGAATCATGCAGAAATCGGGAGTGTTTATCAGATATATTTCTCCGAAAAATAGCAGGTTAGGATTAATTTTTTTCAGTGTAATAATGGAACCGTAAGGGATAAGAGGTTCCATAGCATCGCTATTGACCGATACTGCCAGATCGCACTCTTTGATAATGGGCAAATCGATATAAAAAGAGGGTTTTAATCCTTTTTGATTATTGATAATCTCCGGAATACTGCCTTTATAAAAAGGGATTCCTTTCGGTACGGGGTAAACATATTTTTCAAGTTCTTTATTTTTAGGGGTGTTGAACATGCTTCTTTCGCCCGTAAGCAGCCATAATTTGTCTATTTCCGGGTATTTTTTGACTATTTGGTCGGCTAATTCCTTACTGATGCCGTTGTATCCTCTTTTTATCCGGTACAGGTTTTCCGAACGGTTCAGGCCTATATGCAGGGCGAAAGCATGCGTTGTCATTCCAGCCCATTGTATGATTGCTTCTATTCTTTGCCAACAACTGTTCATAATCTGCTTTTGAGTGTCTGTTTCACTTGTTACAGATTTTCTCTTATTGATTTGCAGACGTTTCCTTTTTTGCGAAAATGTTTTGCAAATGGTCGGATAGTGGTCTGTAAACGAATCCGAACCGGATTCTGTATATGCAAAAATACAACAAAAAGTTTAAACAAGCATAGAAACAGTATATATTTATAATATGATTAGTCGTGTTGATATGAATTATAGGCGAGAGTTGACGTGAAAAAAAGAGGTTTCTGAAAATAGGGGAATTCCGTAAAATAATGTTAAATTTGTATAATGAAGATATTTTAGGGTACCCGAAATTTTAAATTGGTGTTATAACAATGGAAAATAGTGGATTAAAGCCTTATATAAACCGTATTAAAGTTGTGGGACTTTTTAATTCCATAACGTTGGAATGGAAAGTTACTCCGGGAGTCAATATTTTGTCGGGGATTAACGGTAGCGGGAAAAGTACGGTTTTACAGGCTATCACCAGTTTGTTAAAAAACGGTTATTTTATCAAAAATCCGTTTAAACCGATTGAAAAGATAGAGATATATTTCGATGACGGGCTCGTCCTTTCGTCGGATACTCCTTCGCAACCGGTTACGGATAGGACTATTGATATCGTGAGTACATTCGATTCTTCGTTTAAAATATTGGAGGCGGTCCAAAAATTAACCGATAATAAGGTGCGTACCGAATTGGATTGGGAATTGTATAATGTGAACGACCGTTATTTAAAATATGAATTGGCTTTAGGAAAACAGGCGATCGATATATTGCTGGAAGGGAAAAATCAGGATAAACTCAGCTCTGTAATGAAACAGAAAACAGAGTTCTTCGATATTTTGGACGATTTGTTTAAAGAGTCAGGAAAG
>DVIX01000084.1 GCA_018710935.1 Candidatus Avirikenella pullistercoris
CAAATAAAATCAATATAAATTAATAACTTTTCATAAGTATTATTTCAGATACGCACTCAACATTTTGATTTTCACAGAAATAACAATAGCCGGACTGTTTCCAGAATCCGGCTACCCCTCTATTTCGCAGCAGGCTCCCATAACACTTCCTCCGCTTCCACATTCCGGGCGATAGTACGCCCTAAAACATAAAGATAATCCGAAAGCCTGTTCAGATATTTAACAGCAAACCCTGAAAAAGGGTAACTTTTCTGTACTCTCAAAGCAGCACGTTCCGCCCTCCGGCAGACAGTACGGCAAATATGGCTCAACGAAACCAGCATATCACCACAAGGCAATGTAAATTTCGTTATCTTAGGCAGTTGTTCCGTCATACGGTCTATCTCCTGTTCCAAAAGATAGATATCTTCTTCCGTAATTACCGGCAGTTTTTTCATCGTATCTTCTTCCGAAGCGAGCAATGCTTCCACGACCATCAACCGCTCCAGAATAATAAGAAACATCTCTTTCTCCCGCTGCATTTTTCCCTGAAGTTCCCTTCTGACCATAACAGAATCCCGCAAATAAGCGATAAACGCAGACAATTCATCCACCGTACCATACGCTTCCAAACGAACATCCGTTTTTGCAACCCGACTTCCCCCTACCAAAGAGGTAGTCCCTTCATCTCCTGTTTTTGTGTAAATCTTCATATATTTTCATTTTTTAATTTCAACCGGTAAAAATACATTCCCTCCGAACTTCGCCGCCATTTTACCTTTTCCGCAAGGAATCCGTTTTTACCTTACAGAAACCACAACATAAACCATGCCTCAATTCTCCCTATTCAATCATAGGATTCGGATTTATTTCATCGCTTTCGATCATTCCGTCCCTCAACCGCACTATCCGCCGGGCATGAAGCGCTATATCCTCTTCATGAGTCACCACAATCATCGTATTCCCTTTTTTGTAGATATCCTCAAAAAGACGCATGATATCGATAGATGTTTTAGTATCCAGATTACCCGTAGGTTCGTCAGCAAGAATAATAGAAGGATGATTGATAAGCGCCCTTGCCACCGCTACCCGTTGCCTCTGTCCTCCCGACATCTCGTTGGGGCGGTGTTCCATTCGGTCGCCCAAACCGACCATTTTCAATACCTCTTCCGCCCGTTCCAAACGTTTCTCCTTACCTACCCCCGCATATATCAACGGTAAAGCTACATTCTGCAATGCCGTATAACGAGGCAACAAATTGAAGGTCTGAAAAACGAAACCGATCTCTTTATTCCGTACCTCGGCCAACTCATCGTCATCCATATTACTCACATCCGTTCCATTCAGCACGTACTCCCCCCGGGTAGGAGAATCAAGGCACCCCAGAATATTCATTAACGTAGATTTTCCGGAACCGGAAGGCCCCATAATAGCTACATAATCATTCTTATAGATTTTCAGAGAAACGTCTTTCAACGCCTCCACGACCTGCGTTCCTACCGTATAGGTTTTATTGATATGCTTTATCCCGATAACAGGCTCTTTCATTTCCGGTGAATCTTCCATAAAATACGATTTAACAAGGGGTTTCCCCATATTTTCAAAGATAGGTATTTTTCCCTATTTATCCGCTTACACCCTCATTTTATAACACTGTTTATTCAGATTGTCGTCAAAAAAGAGAAAACCGGTATAATAAAGGTCGATTGCAACGGCATCGACATTCTTTACGATATAATTCCAGATTTTATGCCGTTGCGGGGTTTCATATAAAGAAAAAAGCACCATACACGACCTGCCTCCCCGTTCTTTCATGCGAACCGCAATATTATCCACTTCCCTTTCCGTTAAAGAAGATAAAATAAACAACATATCCTCTCCCCCGTAATTCTCCGCACCAAAGACATAACTATTAAATCCCAGATAGGCATATACTCTGCACACACGATAAGCCTGGCCACGAGAAACCCCGTTCTGCAAAAGTATTTCCGCCATTTTCCGGTCAGGGTAAAAAAAATTGTTTTTATTATACATCAAAGCACTTCTCACCAAACGGTAAGTAAAAGGAGAGTGCACGTCGCGCCCCCTCCAATGCTTTATTCTCAACAAATATTTTACTTTATTATACCTCTTAAAAACTTTGTTCCGGACTTTGCCTCTTCCGGCTTTCAACCCCAATTTCAGTTTTTTTTTCAGATTTATCTTCATCGTACAGGCAAATTACCGCTATTCGCACAAAATTTATTTTTCTTCCATTCCGCTTATATACCCAGTAGAAAAAGCCAGTTGCAAGTTATAACCTCCCGTATCGGCATCCATATCGAGTACCTCTCCGGCAAAAAAGAGCCCTTTTACCAACAACGACTCCATTGTTTTTTCATTCACTTCCGTTAATCTCACTCCTCCGGCCGTTACGATTGCTTCTTCGAATCCCCGATAATCCGAAACCCGGAAACGCAACCCTTTCAACTGTCGTATCAACCTTTCGCGTCCTTCCGCCCCTATTCGGCTCACTCCGGCAGAGAGAGGCAATCCCGCTCCTTTTGCCACTATTCTGATCAATTTTGCCGGCAACATTTTCCGCAACAGCCCTTCCACCGTAAGGGAAGGCACCGCTTCCTGCTCCCGACCGATACGCCCTTCTATTTTCGCCTTATCCAAAGCAGGCTTCAAATCGACCGTTACCTCTACCTCATGTTCTTCTATTAAAGCATCTACGGCCTTACGGCTAACTTTCAACACAATAGCTCCCGATATTCCAAAAGGAGTAAACTCCATCTCCCCGAATTCACGCTGAACCTCCCGTCCATCCACCTGCAAGGAAAGAGAAACATTTTTGAGCATCAATCCGTTCAATCCGGCTATTGCAGCCGATCGTAAAACCAGCGGCACCAACGCCGGGCGCACCGGCTCGATCGTATGTCCCAATTCATATGCCAACCGGTAACCGTCGCCCGTAGAACCGGTAGCCGGATAGGAAACACCACCCGTAGCCAGAATCACCTTATTACAACGGAAATACCGCTCCGTTCCCTTCACTGTTGCCCGGACTCCCGTCACATAAGGTTTATCCGCTTTGTCCTCACGGAACTCAATCCGTTTTACCTCCGCATGGCAAAGAATGGATGCTCCTCCTTTCTCCGCATAATTCTCCAACGCATTCGCTACATCCCAGGCTTTCCCACTGGCAGGAAAAACCCGTCCACCCCGTTCCACCACTACATTTACTCCGTTATTCCGGAAAAAAGCGACCGTATCGGCACTGGAAAAACGCTCCAACGCATACCGGACAAACTCCTTCCCCGAACGCACCTTTTCCAATATCTCTCCGGTTTCCTTATCATTGGTTATATTGCAACGGCCTTTGCCCGTTATCCGCACCTTACGCCCGCATTTTTCCATTTTCTCCAGCACGACGACCCTTTTCCCGGAATGCGCAGCAACTCCTGCGGCAAGCAATCCTGCCGCTCCCCCTCCTATTACCGCAACATCGAATCTTTCCTCCATTTTTGTTCCTTTTACAAAGCATCCGCTACCACACCCCCGCCAACAACACGATCATCGATATAAAACACAGCAGGCTGCCCTTTCGCCACAGCCCATGCCCTGTCATCACACAACTCTACATGAACACGGGCTCCCTCCTTCGCTACCCGACAATATCCCGTAGGATTCAGACCGATTCCCCTCACTTTCACCTCTAACGACAAAGACGAAAAAAATTCATCCTCATTCGTCACGCGCCAATTTTCAAGCCATATCTCACGGCAATAAAGCTCTTCCGGCGTTCCTATAATCAAACGATTCTCACTCGCATCGATTTTTACAACGCACTCCCCTTTTTTTATCGGCAACCCTCGCCGCTGGGCCAACGTATAAAACGGATAACCGCTATGTTTTCCCAATACTTCTCCTTTTTTATTCACAATCTCTCCTCCGTCAAGGGCAGCCAAACCGGGACAACGCTCCTTTAAAAACGCCGCATATCCTTTCCCTTTCAAAAAACAGACTCCCATACTCTCCTTTCGGTTTGCCAAACGCACCAATCCTTCGCCTTCCATGCGGAATTTTACATCTTTTTTAGCAACCTCTCCCAACGGCATCAATGCCCCGCACAATACATCCTGTCCCAAACGCCATAAATAATACGACTGGTCTTTTATTAAATCCGCTCCCCGTGCCACATAAAATAAGCCGTTCATTTCCACAATCCGGCAATAATGCCCCGTCGCCCAACGGCTTCCCGCTCCTCCTTGCACCAATGCAGTTTCCCTTAACACTTCCCATTTTATAAAAGGATTACATACCGTACAAGGCGAAGGTGTATATCCCTGCAAATAATCTTTTACAAAAGGGGTTATAACCTCCCGTTCAAAACGTTCCCGCAAATTCAAGGTCAATACTTCGACACCTAACTCCTCCGACAATTCCGCAATATCGCAAGCATCCTCCCCGTACATCGACAGATGCACTCCCGTAACCTCGAATCCCTGTTCTTGCAGGATTCGTACAGCTGCTGCACTATCCACTCCTCCGCTTACACCGACATAGACCTTTTCCATAACCCCATAAAAAACCGACATCAAATATAATTAATGTCGGTCATAAAAACAAAACTATACAATGTCCGCAAGTACTACATGTAACAAACGGATCTTCAAGCTGTAACGATCTCTCGTCACCTAAAATAAATACAATATATTCTATAATTTATCGAACTCGTCATCGCTAATAGTAGCAGAAGAATCCACTACGTCGCCTGTTTCCGTAAAAAATTCAGGTTTATGCTCCTTAATATACGAAATCACCTCATTCAAGCCATCCGAAAATTTAACGAAATCTTCCTTATAAAGGAACAATTTGTGTTTTTCATAAACGAAATTCCCGTCACGCCCCTGTTTTTTTCTACTTTCCGTAATTGTCAGATAATAATCATCATTACGGGTGGCTTTCACATCAAAAAAATAAGTCCTTCTTCCGGCCCTTACAACTTTTGAGAAAACTTCTTCTCCGCCTTCAAATTCGCTGTCTTTTCTGTAATCAAAAGTATTCATCCCTTCTACATTTTTAGAATAACCTACTACACTAAGGAGGTACGGAACTTATTATCCCAAACTCCTCCAATACCAGTGTCAAAGGTATGAAAATAAATTAAAAATACAAATATTCGGTGAAAAATATCCTAAAAAGCGATTATTTCGATTACAATCAGTAAGAAAAACAACCTGAATAACCCAAAAAGTAAAAAACTGCATCCTTTCAGTAACGTACATTACTCTTTTTTCGGGAAGCCACCGGTCTTTCTCACGACTTCCGCCCGTTTCCACCACTTCCTCCCCTTTCCCGTTTCCGGATACATGCATCCCCGCGAACAGATTTCCGGAACGCAAAAGAAATTTTCCCGATTACGGATTTTTTCTTATCTTTGCGCCGAAAAGGCGTGATGGGTGAAAGATGCAGGTTCTGCCGTATTAAGAACCCTCTTTCTTGAGTAACGCCACAATATTAATTTTACAAAAACATTATTCAGATGAAAACAATCGAAATCAAAGGCGTTAAAAGAGACGCTTTCGGTAAAAAAGGCAGTAAAAGCATCAGAAAAGCGGGCTTGGTTCCTTGTGTAATCTACGGCTGCAAGGAAAATATTCATTTCAGTGTGGAAGAAAGCCAACTGCGCGACCTTATCTACACTCCGAATTCTTATATCATCCATTTCGATATAGACGGCGAACAAACTATCGGCGTAATGCGCGAAGTACAGTTCCACCCGGTAAAAGACAACGTGCTTCACGTGGATTTTTATCATGTAGATCACACCAAACCGGTAGCTATCGATATCCCGGTTAAACTGACCGGTATTTCAGAAGGCGTAAGACAAGGGGGTAAACTGATGTTATCCAAACGAAAACTGAGAGTTTCCGGTATTATCGACAATCTGCCCGATACTTTGGATATCGATATTACCAACTTGCAACTGGGCAAGTCCGTTTTCGTAAACGATGTAAAATTCGACGGGCTTACTATTCTTACTCCAGGAACAACTGCTATCTGTGCCGTAAGAATGACTCGTGCCGCTCGTGGTGCAGCTAATGCAGCCGCAGCAGAAGCAAAATAATCCAAAAAGATAAGTTTTGAAATATTTGATTGTAGGATTGGGGAATATCGGAGCAGAGTATGCCGACACCCGCCACAACATAGGATTTAAAGTGTTGGACGCTCTTGCAAAAGCGTCCAATGCTGTTTTTAGCAGCGACCGATACGGGAGTGTCTGCGAGATACATCATAAAGGCAGGACATTGGTACTGCTCAAGCCTTCCACTTATATGAATCTTAGCGGGAAGGCCGTTAACTATTGGATGCAAAAAGAGAAAATCGAAGCCTCTTCTCTTTTTGTCATCGTCGATGACATCGCCCTGCCGTTCGGAACAATCCGTATCCGAACAAAAGGAAGCGACGGAGGGCATAACGGATTGAAACACATCAATACCACTTTGGGACATAACGAATATCCGCGCCTGCGGTTCGGAATCGGCGGCGATTTTCCGAAAGGGTTTCAGGTGGATTACGTATTGGGAGAATGGACAGAAGAAGAACGGAAGCTATTGCCTGAAAGAATAGAAACGGCATGCGAAGCAGTTAAAAGTTTTTGCACTGCAGGAATAGAACGTACCATGAACCAATACAATAAAAAATAGGCCGGTGATCGTGCGTAAGCTATTGCTTTTCATAACACTGCTCCTATGGGGAGGAGAAACGCTGAATGCTCAGAAAGTGTTCAGGGGGACTGTCATCGGCAACCGCGGCGGCATAGTGGCGTACGCAAATATCGGACTGACCTCTTTCGACATCAGTACCGTATCGGACACAACCGGCAATTTTTCTTTGGCAATTAAAGAGAAATATATCCCTACCGATACCATTTTATTTTCTTCCTTAGGATTCAAAGACCGGGCTATCGCATTGAAAGACATCAACTTCAACCAGCCTAACCGAATAATATTAGAAGAACAGCCGTATGAAGTTCCTACCATTTATGTATTCGCCCATAAGAGCAAGAAGAAAATAATAACCAACGGAGTTATCCACCCCGATATCAGCATCTATGCCGATACCCGAAGGGAAGACTACCCCAACGGTTTATTGGGAAAAGAGTTCTGTTTCTTTTTAGAAAAGAAAGAAGATATATACACCCTCAACACCTTCGGGATAGAAATTCTAAGCAATACATTCAGTTTTATCCGTATCAGAGCCAATATATACAACATTAAAGACGGGCTGCCGGACAAAAAAATAGCCGAAGGCGAATCCTACTTAGATATTCCTGCACGGGTAATCGGTTGGGTAAGATGTCCTGTCAACCGCACAATAGAAGAAGACGTATATGTCGGGTTAGAAATCATAGAGGTACGCGGCAGCAATGAAAACCACTCGTTACGATTCAGTGCCACCATGTCGAAAGACCGTTATTTCTATCGCAGCTCCTGCAATAAAAATTTACAGGATTTCCGAGATGCCCTTCAAACCAAAGAACGAGGATTGCGAAACGGAAAAATATCTTACCAGGCAGAAGTGACTTATTATAAGAAAGAAGAAATTTCCTATACCAATCCGGAAGAAGAATAACCGTTAGGAAGACATCAATATATGGAAAAAAATTCATCGCATACCGTACGGATAGACAAATGGCTATGGGCCATACGCGCTTATAAGACACGCAGTCTGGCTGCCGAAGCATGCAAAAGCAACAAAATCAGCGTAAACGGCGCCAATGCGAAACCCAGCAGGGAAATCAAAGCGGGCGATATCATATGCGTAAAAAAGATGCCCGTCATATATACCTTTCGTGTTATCGAACCTATCGGCAATCGGCAGGGGGCAAAAAACGTACATCTTTATGCAGAAAACCTCACGCCTCAGGAAGAGCTGGATAAATTGACCATGCACCTGACCCTCTCGATCCAACGCGATAAAGGGACCGGCAGGCCGACCAAAAAAGACCGTAGAGAAATAGACGAACTTATGAACGAATTTTTCTTCGACGACGAATTCGACAAAGAGATATAAGACAGGAGAAAAGAAAATGTTTATAGCCAAACAAAAAAGGAAAGAAAATATCGCCGAGTACATATTATACCTATGGCAATTGGAAGACTTGCTAAGAGCATTAGACCTTAACGCCGACAGAATATACCGGCAACTGATCGAACCGCAAACACAATTAAATGAAGAACAGAAACAGGCATTGTTATTCTGGTATATCGATATGGTAAACCTGCTGAAAAGCGAGGGAAAAAGCGAATACGGACATTTAGAACATACGTTGCATTTAATCAACGACCTGTACGATCTGCACTTGCGTCTGCTCCAATATCCGGTAGGAAAAGAGTATAAAGCGGTATTTCGCCAACTGGAACCGGAATTGCCCAAAATAAAGGCACGGATGGGCAAACCGGATATGAACGATATCGAAGCATGTTTCCGCGCACTCTATGCCGTAGTGTTGTTACGGCTGAAAGGCAGTGAAAATCAAGATACCTATATCAAAGACGTATTGGAATTAATTTCCCCCGTCATCGCTAAACTGTCCCTGATATACAAACAAGTGGAAACCGGCGAAATAGATCTCTTTAAAGGAGTAAACGAATAGCGGTCATTTCTGAAAGCCGGCTATATATTCGAAAAGGGCACGAGGAATGTTCACCTCGCCGGATACAGAAGAAATGGTACGGAATCCGGCATTCCCGTTAATTTCGCAAACAGAATATCCCGTTTCGCTGAAAAGCAGATCGATACCGGCGAACTCCAATCCGATTATTTTCGCACAGCGAAGCGACAACTGCGCTATTTCCGGCGTAACCTCTACCTCTTTCGCTTTTCCTCCCAATGAAAAGTTGGATTTAAAAGAATGATCATTGTAACGCATTACAGCTCCGACCACTCTATTTCCTACGATCCATGCCCGAATATCTCTCCCCTCGCTTCCTGCAACGAATCGTTGGGCAAGAAAAAAATCGCCGCAGGTTTTTACCGCTTCCCGCAATTCATCCTCATTCCGTACTAAAAACACCTGCTCTCCTTTGGAACCGCTTACCGCTTTCACCACAAAACAAGAGTCTGCGAAATAATGGCTCAAGGCATCGTAACCGGTTGCCGACAAAGACGTGTAAAGCGTTTCGGGCGTAGGAATCCCATTCCGTACGAATAATTGATGCGTCAGCATTTTATTCCGGGAGATATCCATTGCTTGCGGAGTATTGATAACCCGTATTCCCATCCGTTCGAAATGGACGGCAAGCGTCGTATCATAATGACGCATCACGACAAAATCGGGGCGTTCCATCTCTTCTCCGCAACGCAACACTTTCAACCGTTCACCCGCCACGGCCGATAACTCGTCATCAATCAATACATCCAATTCAATACCGCATCGGGCAGCCTCTTCCTTCAACCAACCGAAAGCATTGCCTTTGCCCGCCGAACTGCGGGGATAAACCATCCATCCTCTTTTTCCCATAATATCTCTATCTGAAACACGGTATTTTCCCATACCGGGAATTTTGAACAAAGGTATATTTTTATTTTTTTTTCTGAATTGTTTTTTTACCTTTGTAAGGATTTCAAAGAACTCTTTCATCGCTATAAGGTGAGAATTGTTTGAATTATAAAGAAGAGTGGAGAGAATAGGCTCGGCGAAACTCTAGCAACCGGGAACGACACGGTGCTAAAACCTACCCGAAAGGGAATTATAACGAATAACAGATGTTTTTTCAGATGAAAGTAATTAAACCGATTTACAAGACCAAAGAGGTAAACCTCCGATTCTCACTATTCACAGCAACGCATACCCATACATCTATGCGAATGTGCCGATAGGCACACTAATACTGTTTTATACCCTATAAAGGGTAATTGCGTTTCCGTGCGCATTATTTTCAATTATCGAATTCATCATTTACACATTTTAATCAAGCAACCATGTCTGAAAAGAAATATCATTTCGAAACATTGCAGGTACATGCGGGACAACATCCCGACACAGATACGCTGTCGCGTGCCGTACCTATCTACCTGACCACTTCTTATGTATTTAAGAATGCCCGGCACGGCGCCGACCTTTTCGCACTGAAAGAGTTCGGAAATATTTATACCCGCCTGCAAAATCCCACTACCGATATTTTTGAAAAACGGGTAGCGGCATTGGAAGGGGGTGTCGCCTCTTTGGCGGTAGCTTCCGGGCATGCGGCACAATTCATTGCTCTGACTACCATACTGAAAAAAGGGGATAACATCGTTTCTTCCCCGTTTTTGTACGGCGGTACCCATACTCAATTCAGCCTTACATTCAAGAATTTCGGTATCGGATGCCGTTTCGCCGCATCCGATAAGGCATCCGATATGGAACCGCTTATAGACGATAACACCAAAGCCATTTATGTAGAAACAATCGGTAATCCCAGCTTTTCGATTCCCGATTTCGAAGCCCTCAGCGCCGTAGCCCGGCGTCATGATATACCGCTTATTGTGGACAACACTTTCGCCGCATGCGGTTATCTCTGCGCTCCTATCGAACACGGAGCGGATATTGTCGTAGAATCGGCTACCAAATGGATCGGGGGACATGGAACCGTCATGGGAGGAGTTATCACCGATTCAGGGCGTTACAACTGGGGCAACGGCAAATTTCCCCAACTGTCGGAACCATCAGAAGGCTATCACGGTCTGAAATTCTACGAACAGTTCGGTCCGTTGGCATATATCATCAAATGCCGTGTAGAAGGCGTACGCGACCAGGGACCTTGTATCTCGCCGTTTAACTCGTTCCAACTGTTGCAGGGGCTGGAAACCTTGTCGCTCCGGGTACAACGGGAAGCCGACAACGCACTGGCACTCGCCCGCTATTTGGAAGCACACCCCAAAGTGGAGAAAGTATTCTATCCGGGATTGGAAAGCAATGAAAACCATGAATTAGCGAAAAAATACCTGAAACACGGTTTCGGATGCGTCCTCTCCGTAGTTTTAAAAGGCGGTAAAGAAGATACTTCCCGTTTCGTAGATTCTTTAAAATTGGTATCGCACTTAGCCAATGTAGGAGATGCCAAAACGCTTATCATACAACCGTCTGCGACCACACACCAGCAACTGAGCGAAGCAGACCAGGCTGCAGCCGGCGTTTTGCCCACCCTGTTGCGTATCTCTTTAGGCCTGGAACATATCGACGATATTATAGACGACTTCGAAGAAGCGTTCAAAGCCATCAAATTATAATATGAGACCATTAGTTTATCATCATAACAAACGATTCGAGCTGGAAAGCGGGACAGTATTGCCCGAAGTGGATATTACCTATCACACTTTCGGGAAACTGTCGCCCAAAGCGGACAACATCATCTGGGTATGCCATGCTCTGACAGCCAATTCCGACGTTGCCGACTGGTGGCCTCATACCGTTGAAAAAGGAAAATTTCTCGACCCGGATAAATATTTCATTATCTGCGCCAATATTTTAGGCTCCCATTACGGCACCACCGGACCATTGAGTATCAATCCCGTAACACAATCGGAATATTATACTGCTTTTCCCCGCCTTACTATCCGGGATCTGATTCGTTGCCACATGCTGTTGGCGGAACATCTCGGCATAAAAAAGGTTAAAATGCTAATCGGCAGTTCTATCGGAGGATTCCAAGTATTGGAATGGTTAGTAATGTATCCCGACTTTGCGGAACGGGCTGCCCTAATCGCTACCGCAGCCAAAGCTCAGCCGTGGGTAATCGCTTTCAACGAATCGCAACGCATGGCTATCGAAACGGATCCGACTTTCGGAGAACGGCGTCCCGATGCAGGACAAGCGGGATTAGAAACAGCCCGTTCCATAGCATTGCTCAGCTACCGAGGACAACCGGCATACGACGCCACACAACAGGAATTCGAAGAGACCGGAAAAACCAAAGATTTCCGCGCCTCCAGCTACCAGCGTTACCAGGGGCAGAAGCTGAGCCGGCGATTCAACGTTTATTCCTATTACCGGCTGACTCAACTTATCGATACCCACAATATCGGACGCGGCAGAGGCTCCATAGAAAACGCCCTGTCTAAAATAAAAGCCAAATGCGCCATTATCGCCATAACCTCCGATATTATATATCCGGTATCGGAACACTTCGTACTGTATAAAAATATCAGAAATTCGTCCATGCACATCATCGATTCCGATTTCGGACATGACGGATTCCTGATCGAACATGAAAAATTAAACAATATCATCAATAAATTATTGGAAAATGAGTAAAATAAAAATCGGCCTGTTCGGCTTCGGTGTAGTAGGAGAAGGCCTGCATGAAGTATTGAAAAAAGCATATACCGCCGATGCGGAAATCGTAAAAATATGCGTAAAACACCATAACAAAAAAAGGACGCTGCCCGATTCCTATTTCACATACAATCCGGACGATATCCTCAACGATCCGCAAATCAACCTTATCGTAGAACTGATAGACGATGCGGAAGAATCTTACCATATCGTAAAAAGAGCATTGGAAAAGAGGATTCCCGTAGTGACCGGCAATAAAAAAATGCTTGCCTATCACCTCGAAGAATTAATCGAGCTGCAAAAGAAAAACAATGTAGCCTTGCTTTACGACGCGTCGGCATGCGGCAGCATTCCCGTAATCCGCAACCTCGAAGAGTATTACGACAACGATTTGCTGCTGTCCGTAAAAGGAATCCTGAACGGCTCTTCCAACTTTATCCTTTCCAAAATATTCAACGAGCACATGGATTACGCCAAAGCACTCAAAATGGCGCAAGATTTAGGTTTTGCCGAAAGTAATCCCACTTTCGACGTGGACGGATACGACTCGCTATTCAAACTCGTCATCATCACCGTACATGCTTTCGGAACCTATATCCACCCCGATAAAGCGCTTACATACGGCATCTCCAAACTCGAACAATGGGATATCAACTATGCCCTCGAAAAGGGAACACGCATCAAACTGCTCGCCGATGTCAGCAAACTCAACGATGACGAAATTACCATGTTCGTTCTGCCTTGCTTCGTTCCGCCCGATAAATACATTTACAGCGTGGAAGACGAATTCAACGGCGTCGTAATAAAAGGGGAATATTATGACAAACAATTCATGTTCGGCCGAGGCGCCGGCGGACATCCTACCGGTTCCTCCGTACTGAGCGATATTACAGCCCGCCAACACGACTATAAATACGAATACAAAAAGCGGAATAACTACAAAAAAATGAGTTATACCACCGACTGCGATATAAAATTGTATGTCAGGTATCACAATGAAAAAGACCTCGAACTGTTCAAATTCCATGATATTACGGAAAAATACTGGAGCGAAGAATATTGCTTCATCGTCGGCACGGTAAAACTCGCCGACCTTATCGCCGTACAAAACGAAATCAAAGCGAGAGATCTCTTTATTGCGAAACTGTATTAAACCGTACTCCCGTTTCTCAAGGGACAACCAAACTTTTCATCCGAAAAGATATTGCAATTCAATATAAAAATATCGGCCGGTAAATTACCGGCCGATATTTTTACCGACCTTTTTCAGACAAAAAGGGACGGCAGATGTCCGTCCCTTTCGTTACCAAACTTATATTAAACGCATTAATAAACTTTATTCTGCGGATCGAATTCAGCCCAGCCTAATGTCCAGTTATCTGCATCCGAATCGCTTTTGAATGCACCGATATAATCTACTTCTTCAAAACCGCTCAACATCGGATCAGTGAACAAACCGGTTTTCCCTACAAGCGGGCTACCGGCAATAGGGCCGTAATTCGGTGAAGCCTGTAGGCTGTTCGGTTGTCTTAACATCAAATCCGAGATATTGGTCAATACGGTATTGTTATTTTCCGGTTTCTGGAAGAACGTAGCAGAGAAAGAGGGTTGCGACGGATCAGCTGCCGATTCATTGACAAACGACTTATTTTTATCGGAACCCAAAATAGTCATCTGAGCAAAATAGATATTACGCAGTTTCAACAACCCATTCGTAGCCCAATCCTGAGTGGTAGAGCCTTTATCGTTTTCGATGATAACCCCTACCGGATATCCCATAGCGACCGAATTGAAACAGCTTAAACGAGAGTTGCGGCGAACTTGCATAGCAGCCTGAAATTGTCCCAATTTGGAACCGTTGTTCGGATTTACATCGCCGGCGTTGATATAAGAGGATTCATTCATGAACGCAGGATCTTGCCCTATCGGACCGACGAACGTCACATTACTGAACACTGCACTGGTAAAAGGAGAGGTCGCTGCACCGTCTGCATTGTTATCGCTTTCAAAACCGTTCGATACGGAGGTATCGGCAATTCTCGGATTACGTACGCTCAATGCATATTGTACCTTACCGGAATAACCGTTATCGGTATCGAACTCATCGTCCCAACCATGATATGCGATCAGATATTGCGCATTTACACAACCGCCGAACCACTCGAATGAATCGTCGTTACAGTAAGAAACCTGTACGTGGTCAACTTTCGTACCGGAACCTACCGAACCGAAAGTGACACCGTTAATCTCTTCATCCGGATTAAACGGATAACCGGCAAACTCTACCCTTACATAACTCAAAACTCCGGAGTTATCGGCATCGTTGTCGCCACCGTGTTCGCTTCTCGGACCGCCTTCAATCTGCATAACCGTTTTATTGTTCTTGGCACGGCCGCACAGAATAATACCGCCCCAGTCGCCCGGCCTGCGGTTTCCCGGTTCCATTTCGGAAGTAAATACGATAGGTTCGCTCGCTGTTCCCTGGGCTATCAACTTACCTCCACGTTCTACGATAAGAGAGGCTTTCGTTTCCTTATCGCCTTTGATAACCGTTCCCGGCTCGATCGTCAGTTCAGAACCTTCCGTAACATAAATCCAGCCTTTCATCAGGTAAGTTCCTTTTTTCAAAGTATATTTACCTTTAAATTCATACTCTGCATCGCCATTTCCCAGTTGCGTACCGTTTTCGAACAAAAGAGGGTCTACCTCGGTCGTTCCGCCGTTACCGCCATCGCCGTTACCGCCTCCTTCGTTCGTATTATCATCACTGCACGAATAAGCCAACAACATTGCAGATGCCATCAAAAGCACACTTGCCTTTCTTAAAATTCTTTTCATAAAAATTCAGTTTAATTGTGTGTTAATTGTTGATAATAAAACAATTATGATTAATTAATCTTTTTCTTTAAAAACTAATATTCACATTCAGCGTAAAGTAACGCCCCACATCGTACTTTTTCGTTACTTGTTCCCGTTCCATCATTTTTCCTTGCGAGTCCATATATTTCGGGAATTGGCTGAATACTACCGGTTCCGCAAGAATATCCCGTACAGAGGCTTTTATCTCGACAATTTTTCCGATCTTTTTCCCTAAAACGACATCCAATGAGTTGCGGGGCATCTCATACATATCGGGAATATCGTTATCGATACTGCCGCCTTCGCTGGTATCTATCTTACCGATACCCACAATCCGTTTTCCGATTCGATTATAAAGCACTCCCGCCGTCAGTCCCAACTTTTCAGACTCATAATAAAGCCCTGCATTAACCAAATAAGGAGATTGCCCCTGCATCGGACGGTCATGCTCTAAGCTCCCTTCCGCAAAAAATACTTTGCTGTCGATCCAGGAGGCATTCAAACCGACAGAGAAATTATCCAACCCGATAAAAGACAAATCTTTTTTTACCTCCACTTCTATCCCGAAATTTCTTGCCCGTTCGGCATTTTCGAATGTATAGGTATAACTACCGCCCGCATCCAGATAAGTCCACTCGATCGGATTACGGAAATTTTTATAGAAGAAAGAAACCGATATCATCTCCGCCGGAGAAGGATAAATTTCATACCGCAAATCGAAATTATGGATGTAAGCGGGACGTAAATCGGGATTTCCCTTTACATCGCTGAAAAGATCGAAATCATAATATACGGAACTGGATACTTCCCGGAACTCCTGCCGATTGATAGACTTCCCATAAGCAAACCG
The DNA here is from genome assembly GCA_018710935.1 of Candidatus Avirikenella pullistercoris. Classification (GTDB taxonomy): domain Bacteria; phylum Bacteroidota; class Bacteroidia; order Bacteroidales; family Rikenellaceae; genus Avirikenella; species Avirikenella pullistercoris. The sequence continues at coordinate 15,999 of DVIX01000084.1, forward strand.
CAACAACTGTTTCGAATCGATATTGTAAGTGACATTCACAGAAGGAAACAAATCATTCTGGTCATAGTCGTTTTTCTTTGTCAGATACTCATTGAATCGGGTATAATTGGTAAGTGCCATGTGATTGCTTTCAAACCGTACCCCTGCATATACATTCAAACGGTTCGTCACAGGAATATTCAATCCGGCATACGCTGCGACCAACCAGTCATCCCCCTGATAACTGTCACGATTATCCGTATCATCGTATATATAGAGCTTATCGGCTGCATAATTGGATTCGTTCAATATTCCGCCTACAACCGGCAGATAGGGGAAATCCGATGGAAGGTTAGCCTGATTATACCGGTAATTGAATGTACGGTTTTTATAATCACGGGTACGGTATTCCCCGTAAAGTCCCGTTTTCAAAACAGGTTTGAACCGCCCTCCTTCATTGAACGTATAATTGTAATTGATACCCGAAGAGAGGATATGCTCATCCAACCGAATAAAATCCCTGCTGATATCATTCTGGTCAAAACGCATCAATCCGTAATAACGGTCGCCGTTCAGCGTATTCTCCTGACGGTTGACAATACGCCTGTCCGGCTGGTTCTTATTGGCATAGGAATATCCCACATTCCAATCCAGCTTTCCTTTCTGCAGCGTATGGCTGCCGGAAAATTGTCCGCTGTACGAAGTACGGCTCGAATAGAGATATTCGGTCTTCTCCTGTATATAGAAAGAACTGATATTCTGCCACCCCGAGCGTTCTGTCAGTTTACTGCTGCCTAACTGGTTAAAAATATTCCGGAAATCGAATTTCCCTTTATCCGTTAAGTATGTAAAGTTCAGCATCGCCCCTAATTTCACGCTGTTCGTATATTGATTATCTCTGTAATTATAAAGATATTCCGGCTTATCCTCCACTTTATTATAGATACCGTACCGTGAATTCTCCATATTAAGAATGCTTTTGAAACTGTTGCTGTAATTCACTGCACCGGTCAATGCGAATTTCCGGTTATGTTCCCACTGGTAACGGCGGCCGAACATATAAGAAAATTTCTGGTCGGGGATAGGCTTTTTCGTCAATATCCTCCAGTCATTATTAAATCCGTTCCGGGTAATATCCGTTATTGCCGACGCATTCGCATTGTCTATTCGTCCGGACATCCCTCCTTTGAATTTCCGCATTCCGTTATCGAAACCCAAAAAGTCCGTTCCGCTTCCTTTGGAATACTTAAAATTCCGAAATTGCGTTTTTTCATCTATACCGATGCCGTAACTGATTACATTCGTATTTTCACTCGGCATATCTTTCGTATTGATTTTTATAAACCCGCCGGTAAAGTCAGCCGGAATTTCCGGAGCCGGCGATTTCAGAATCATTATATTTTCAATCTGGCCACTCGGAATAATATCGAACGAAAACGCCCGGGTATCGGCTTCGGAACTGGGAACCGCCGAATTATTAATCCACACGTTGTTATATCGCTGTGACAATCCCCTGGCTATAATAAACTTATCTTCTATGATTGAAATGCCCGGTATTCTTTTCACTACTTCCGAAGCATCCCTATCCTGCATTCTGCCTATCTGCTGGCTCGAAACGGCACTCATCACCATCATCGACTTACGCGTTTCATTTATCATCGCTACTTCGGTATTCATCTTCCTGACCGTTGTAACGACTATTTCATCCAATGAAACTCCCGGTTCCAAGACCACATTCAACTCCGTCGTTTTGCCGTCCGATACCTCCACATCCTGCACCGCTATCGTCGTATAAGAAACAAACGATGCTTCTATTCCGTATTTTCCGGCAGCGAGCCCCGTAATCTCATATTTTCCTTCCGCATCCGTAACCGCTCCTTTCACGCTATTCTGAATCAATACTGTCGCTCCGATAATCGGTTCTCCATTCGCTTTATCTACCACAACTCCCGATATCGCTCCCTGGCCGTAAACCATAACTGAACTGCATCCAGCTAAAATAAGGAGCATCAAAATTTTCATTAACCTCATCTTTTCCTCAATCAATTATTTGCTTTTATCCTTTAAATTCTGCAGCAAATGTAGAGCGGCAATAAAAAGTTAACGTGACGCGAAAATGAATTTATCGTTAATTATTAACCGGGGAATAAAATTATTTTACAAATTAAACACTGAAAATCAACATCCTGCACACAATATAATTTATAATAAACGATATCTTTCGTAATTTTACAATCGAATCCGAACAGCAAAAACCGATAAAATATGAACGACAACCAAATTATAATGTTAGGCACCGGAAATGCTACCGTTACCAGATGTTACAACACTTGTTTCATATTAAAAACCGGAAGTACGATGTTATTAACGGATGCAGGAGGCGGGAACGGAATACTGGTTCAATTAGAACATGCCCGCATCGCATTATCCGACATACACGACATGTTCATTACCCATGCCCATACAGACCATATCCTGGGAGCTGTATGGATTATCCGCATGATAATACACAAAATGAAAGACGGAGAATACGACGGGATATTCAAAATACATAGCCACAACAAAGTATTGGAAACCTTAGACCGGATATGCCGGATGACTCTTCCCGAAAGCGATCTTTCTTTCTTGGGGGAAACCGTATATTTTTGCGAAAAAAAAGACGGAGATAACTTCTGTATCGGAGATATAGAAATGGAATGTTTCGATATATTATCCTCAAAAGAAAAACAATTCGGATTTTGCGCAAAATTTCCCAATGGGAAAAGAGTCGTCTGCCTCGGGGACGAACCTTACAATGAACAGAACCGCATCCATGTAGAAAATGCGGACTGGTTATTATGCGAAGCTTTCTGCCTATACGATGAACGGGACTTGTTCAAACCCCACGAAAAACACCATAGTACAGCATTGGAAGCAGGTATTCTGGCAAACAGATTAAATGTCCGAAATCTGCTATTATACCATACGGAAGATAAAACGTTAGAGAAACGCAAACTGACATATACGGCAGAAGCCCGGAAAAATTTTACAGGAAAAATATTTGTTCCTTATGATTTAGAAATCATAGAAATCGAATAGCGACGATTCTTTCCCGAGATCCTGGGTTAGTATCTTCGCATCCTATCTCTTTACAATACCGACTTCCTTATACACAAAAACGGGGCGGCAAAATTCGCCGCCCCGTTCTATACGAAACGATATTACTACCCTTACTATTTCTTTTCCGGTACCTTAGGTGTTTCCGAAACTATTTTGTCCCCTTTAATAATATCGCCATAGAAAATAGCGTTCAAGAACATTTTGTTCGTACCATACCAGAATGCACGGAAATTAGGGTTATCGGCAAACATGATAACCGTTCCTTTCCCTGCTTTCCCAGCCATTACAGCCGGTGTATTTTCCAGTTTTTTAGAGTTTTCATAAGAAACGAAACCTCCAACCACCGGATTTTTCGTATAATAAAGCGGCGTAATATACTCATTAGTAGGCCTTACGAAGAAGTCCGTAGTGCTACGGAATACCCGGATACTGTCTTGGTTATATCCGTATCCGATCGGATGAGAACGGTCCAGATGACAATTCAGAATCACCCCTGCAATCGTTTTTCCGTCCCGGATATTAGCCAATGTTACATAATCCTTGTATTCATATTCACCCGTCTCAGGAGTAACCGATTTTTTAATATCGGTCAAACCCAATTTGTTGGTAATATTCCAACCTTGTCCCAAAGTCACGATAACACCGCCGTTATTCGCCCAGATTTTCAGATTCTCCAACGCAGTTTTAGATATTCCCGTATGATTTCCGGTTATGATAATAGTATTGTATTTATTGAAATCGACACGGTCCAAATTAGCCTGATCCAACAACGACATCGGAATCTTAAACCGGTCGTCGAACAGATGCCATACTTCACCGGCACTGCCTGTATTCGCACCTTGTCCTACGATGAGGGCAACCT
>DVIX01000085.1 GCA_018710935.1 Candidatus Avirikenella pullistercoris
AAATTTATTTTACAATTATGGATTTTACAAAATTAAAAGATAAAATCGAAAAAATATGGGATGACCGTTCCCTGTTGGAAGAAGAAAAAAACAAGGAAGCCGTTCGGAAAGTAATCGATTTACTGGATAAAGGCGAATTACGTACAGCCTCTCCCTCTCCCGACGAAGAAGGGAAATGGATTATCAATGAATGGGTAAAAAAGGCTGTTATTTTATATTTCCCGGTACAACAGATGGAGACCATTGAAATAGGAGCGCTCGAATTTTACGATAAAATTCCTTTAAAAAGAAACTATAAAAAACTCGGTGTACGGGCCGTTCCAAACGCCGTAGCAAGGAAAGGAGCCTATTTAGCAAAAGGCGTCATTATGATGCCCTCTTATGTCAATATAGGAGCTTATGTAGATGAAGGAACGATGGTCGATACTTGGGCTACAGTAGGTTCATGCGCACAAATAGGGAAACACGTACATTTAAGCGGCGGAGTAGGAATCGGAGGAGTTCTCGAACCTGTACAAGCTGCCCCTGTAATTATCGAAGATAACTGCTTTATCGGTTCACGTTGCATCATCGTCGAAGGAGCGCATGTAGGAAAAGAAGCCGTATTGGGTGCCAATGTTGTCATCACAGGCTCTACCAAAATTATCGACGTTTCGGGAGAAACCCCGAAAGAGTTCAAAGGATATATTCCTCCCCGCAGTGTAGTTATTCCCGGCAGTTACGCTAAAAAATTTCCCGCCGGAGAATATCAGGTTCCTTGCGCTTTGATTATCGGGACCAGAAAACCTTCCACCGACCTTAAAACCTCCCTTAACGAAACACTACGTGAATTCGAACTATCCGTATAAAAAATAAAAAGAAGAGGGAACTAATAAAATTAGTTCCCTCTTCTTTTTATTCCAACTTATATTTTTATGTTTACTATTTTTCCACATTAAATTTATAACGCTCGAACTTCTCAATATAAATATCGCTGATTGTTATCAATATACCTGTTTCCTCTACATCCCCGAAATCCGGGTTACGTACCGTACCGAAAACTTTCATCGAAGGAGAAAGGTTCATATAAGCATTGATCAGAGGTGGAATATTTTCACCATGGCTTCTTATCTCCTTTGTCAATATTTTATAATCTTCCATATAGGAACCACCTGTAAAAAGCCGTTCCATCGCCTCACCATCGATATCTAATTCTATGGGATAAATCGGTTGTACCAAATTTTCCGTATCCGGGAAATATTTTTTCAAAAAATATAATAATGTATTCCGGGCATCATTATTATATTCCATATACATAGTCACTTTTCCAAAAAAATATTTCACATGCGGATTGGTCGCAACTAAAGCCCCCAAACCATCCCATAAATTATCCAAAGCATAAAGTCCTTTCGGATTCGCCCTTCTGTTTTGGTATTTAGGCTGAACGAAAGAACGGCCTAATTCAATCATATAAGGCAAATACTCCTGCCTGAACTTATCCCCGAACCGGAAATAATGTTCGGTAGAAAGATATTTCGTATAACTGCTGTGAGAAACGATAAAACGATATCCCCCAATAATTTCTTCATCATCCGGATCCCATACGATTAATTGTTGATACCCGTCTTCTGCCAAATCGGATTCATCGATATCGACTTCCTCTCCTGTTCCTCCTCCCGCATCCCTGAAAGCCATTTCCCGCAATCGTCCTATCTCTCTCATGATTTGCGGGCTATTAACGGCATTAACCACATATAACATGTTAGACCCGTTTTTCGTCGCTCTGAGGAATTTATCCGCCGTAAGTTCCTGTTTCAATTTTTCCCTTTCTACAGGCGCTATAATCTTTTTTTCTGCTATCATGGTTTTCTAATTTAGCGTTGTATCCCCTTATTTTCTTTTCCCGTTACCTACCTCTTTGGCCAACTCATAACATCTGTCCTTAATAACAGATGCCCATTCCAATGGAGTATGTTCCGTTCTCAGCCGAGAAACGCTAATAGGTTCTCCAAAAATAATCGTTAATTTTCCTTTATCCTTTTTTTTAAATAATTCGGCAGGTAAAAGAATCATCTCTATGTTGACTTTTATACCCAATGCCTTTCTTACATTTGCAAATGTATAGAAGAAATTTGAATTTTTCCCACTTACATATACAGGAATAATATCCCGATCGAAATCTATGGCTTTTTGAACGAATGTTTTTTTCCATTCCAAATCACAAATACGCCCTTTTATCCGTCTCGAACAAAGACCAGCCGGAAAATAAATGACAGGCACATCCGATTGAAGCACTTCATTCAAAGAATGAATATACGCAGGATTCTGACGTCCGTGTTTATTAATAGGCGTAAATATTCCTTTTATCGGGATAAGATTCATTAATAAATCATTCACGACTAACTTCACTTTCCCGCATAATCGTTCTATCGCTTCAGCCAAAGCAAACCCGTCAAGCCCACCCAATGGATGGTTGGATGCAAAAATATATCTTTTCCCCGCCTGAATATGCTCCTGTCCTATAACATCTCTCCGAATATTGATATCATTCAATACGGCCGTTATGAATTCTACATCTTTCAGATGCCCGTATCTTTCCAAAATAACGTTAATATCATCCTGATGAATAATATTTTTTAACCATGTAATAGCAAAATGAGGAACTTTCTTATATAATTTCGGCGCTTTATCTTTAATAATACGCCCTATATCTATCCTCAGGCTATGTGTTTCAACGGCCAATCTATCACGTTCTTCATCCATTGTCAAAATACACCCCTTAATACTTGCTTATTTTGAATGATTAAAAATAAGCATTTTCTTTCAAATCTTCCTTTATAAGGTAAATATAATTATTTTTATCTTTGTATATATCTTTTAAATTAAAGAAATGACAGATTATCATATTCCTGTTTTACGGAATGAGAGCATCAAATCACTGGATATCCGTGATAACGGAATATATGTTGACCTCACTTTCGGAGGAGGAGGACATTCAAAAGCTATTCTGGAAAAATTAGGCAAAAAAGGGAAACTCATTGCATTCGATCAGGACAAAGATGCAATAGCCAATATTCCGGATGACAACAGAATCCTGTTTATTCATTGCAACTTCCGATATATGCGAGGGGCATTACGTGCTCACGGATTCTCCCAGGTCAATGGCATCTTAGCCGACTTAGGGGTATCTTCCCACCATTTCGACGCCAGTGAACGGGGTTTTTCTTTTCGTTTCGATACTCCGCTCGATATGCGGATGAACCAAAAAGCTTCTTTTTCTGCAATGGAAGTAATCGGCAATTACAACCATCAGGAACTTTTAAGAATTTTCAAGGATTACGGAGAGCTGCAGATGCCTCACAAAATAGCTTCTTGTATCGAACAAGCAAGAGAGAAACAACCGATTACAACGACCGGCGAATTACTCGAAGCGGTAAAACCCTGCGCTCCCAAACGAGACGAATCGAAGTTTTATGCCAAACTATTTCAGGCCATCCGTATTGAAGTGAACCATGAAATGGAATCTCTAAAAATGATGCTGGAACAAAGTAAACGTATGTTAGCGGAAAACGGACGGCTTGCCATAATAACCTACCATTCTTTAGAAGACCGGTTGGTAAAAAATTACATGAAAAGCTGTAACTTTGAAGGGAGAACAGAAAAAGATATTTTCGGAAACTCACGAACGGAATTAACCCCTTTATCAAAAGTGATAACCCCGTCAGAAGAAGAAATAACTTTAAATCCGAGAGCACGAAGTGCCAAATTGAGAGTTGCTGTTAAAAACAGGACTTAAATACGATAAAAACGGCTAAATGGTTAAAATAAGGAATATTATATCGGGGAAATTTCTTTCTGCAGAAGAAACTGTCAAACGGTTTCCTGCTATCATGTACATCGTTGCCCTGACTATTCTTTATATCTTCAATGTTTTCGATACCCAAAAAAGATACCGGGAAATATTAGCCATCGAGAAAGAAATTTCCCGGTTAAAAGTAACTGCTACTACAACCCAAACAGAACGAATCGCTATAACCCGCGAAACCTATATCATCGAACAAGTTGAAAAACGACACCTCAACCTGGACGAAACCGTTACTCCTCCAAAAACGATTCGATATGAATAAGACAAGCAGGAGTAATGAGAAACCCAAAGACATCAGAAAAGAGATATATAACCGTTCCCTGTATCTCTATTATATCTTTCTTGCTATCGGCTTGATTATCGTCGGGAGAATGCTGTATATCCAATATAGCGCAGAAGGGTATGCCTTAAGGGAAGAAGGTAAAGGATATAAAAGTTTCGGGATAAGAAATACGCCTGCCAAAAGAGGAAATATCCTCTCATTCGACAACCGTATTTTAGCAACTACAATCCCGTTGTTTCATATACATATGGATTTTGCTGCGGAAGGATTGCCCGATGAATCTTTCCGGGAAGGAGTAGATTCTTTAGCCATTTGTCTCTCTGCATTTTTCAAAGATAAAACGCCACGCGACTATCGGGATTCATTAATCCGCTGGCATGCACAAGGACTCCGCTATAAACGCATCACTCCCCGAAGAGTCAATTACATCGAACTAAAAGAAGTTTCTTCTTTTCCTATACTCCGCCGAGGGAGAAATAGAGGAGGTATGTTAGTCGATACCCTTCAGCAGCGTGTTTTCCCCCACGGAGACTTAGCCCGCAGAACGATCGGACGCGTCAATGAATCCGGAGCCTTATACGGGATCGAAAGGTCTTTCAATGACCAGTTGAAAGGAATCGACGGAAAAACAGCCGTACAAAAAATATCGGGTAACTTCTGGATGCCGATTCAGGATGAATCCAATATAGATCCTATCGACGGATATGACATCGTTTCGACCATAGATATCGACGTGCAAGACGTAGCAGAAACCATGTTGAAACAGCAACTGATAAAACACGATGCCCTTTGGGGAACCGCTATTCTTATGGAAGTAAATACCGGAGAAATCCGGGCTATTGCCAATCTCGCAAAAAACGAAAGCGATAGCATTACCTATATCGAAAATTATAATTATGCCATAGGCTCCAATATGGAACCCGGCTCGACTTTCAAACTGGTATCTTTAATGACGTTATTGGATGATGCAAAAGCCAATATTAACGAAATAATAGATACAGAAGACGGGACCGCTTATATCGGTTCGGCTAAAGTAAAAGTCAGTGATACTAAAAGAGGCGGATACGGAAAAATATCGTTACGAAGAGTTTTTGAAGTGTCTTCCAACATCGGATTTGCCAAAGCTGTCAATAAATATTATGCAGATTCCCCTGAAAAATTCACCGACTATTTATATAAATTAGGCATTAATAAACCGTTTGAGTTACAATTGGAAGGCGAAGCCGAACCTGTTATTAGAAAACCGGGCGACCGTTTCTGGAACGGAACCTCTCTGACCATGATGTCTTTCGGATATGCCCTTATGCTTTCCCCAATCCATACCCTTGCTTTGTACAATGCCATCGCTAACGATGGAAAATATATGAAGCCTCTTTTTGTCACGGAAATACGGGAAAAAGGCACGACTATTCAAAATTTCGAACCCGAAGTGATTACCGAACAAATATGTTCCCCTTCCACCCTCCGTTTTTTAAAAGAATCGTTGGAAGGTGTAGTTAACGACGGAACAGCAGCCGTGCTAAGAAACAAATATTATAAAGTGGCGGGGAAAACAGGAACAGCACAAGTCGCTAAAGGCAGCCAGGGATATATTGTTAATGGAGGACGTTACTATCTTGCATCCATCGTCGGCTATTTTCCGGCAGATAACCCAAAATATTCCTGTATCGTAGCTATTGAAACCTTTCATCCGGAAGGTTCAAATAAGGTTTATTACGGAGGTTCCCTTTCCGGGCCGGTATTCCGCGCCATCGCAGATAAAGTCTATTCCCAATCCCCGCAATGGGAAAAGAACATCTCCCGTCCGAAAAACAGCAACGTTTCAACAATCACTCTTTCTGAAAATACCAAAAAAAATCCCCTTATCAAAGGAGGCAGCGGTAATCATATATCGGAAGCATTACATACACTTTCTGTAAAAACCGGCAGAAACATCAATAACCAGGAATTTGTCACTATCGACTCATCCCTATTCGTACACCCGGTAACATTACAAGATACGACTATTCCCGACGTTCGAGGAATGGCTCTGCGCGATGCCCTAATAATTTTAGAACAAAAAGGGATTCACGTATTTTTCCAAGGAAAAGGAAGTATTACAGAGCAGTTTCCCGCTCCTTATTCTCCTTTCGTAAAAGGCGATACCGTACGTTTACTCCTCAAATAGAAATCGTTTTTTATTTCACCAAAATATTGTAAGACGGAGTATAATTTACCAACATCCATTCTACATTTCTGAATCCGGTATCTTCTTTTCGGAAGCGATAACGTACCTGAAGGATCGTCGTAAAATAATCGTCTATATAATCATAAAAACGGCTTCCGAACTCTTTCATCGAACCTAAGAAAAACATGGTTACATCATATCCTCTGTAAGCGTATAATGACGGCACTTTATGAAAACGGGTAATATATGTACTATCGAACTCCAGCACTTGCGGATTGGTTCTATCCACATGGTATGACGTTATATATTTGACATCCAATTTAAAGAAATAAGCAGGATCGAGCGAAGTCATTCGTGCAAAACGGGGAGAACCGAGTACACTCACGCCCCGATTATAATAAGTTCCTTTTATTGTTGTCAATTTCGACAATAAAGCATCTGTCGCCTGTTCCGTCGATGCTGCAACAACAAATACATTCTCACGCGACTGGTCCAAGACAGGGCCTATCGTTTCGGGTTTAGCCTTAATATCGAAAGGAACGGAAATATAATCCTGGGGAGCAATCGCTTTTATCTGGGCCACAAAAGCCGAATCATCCGCCTCAGACGTAAAAAATATAACTTTTTTATCTGCCAGATACTCTTTTACTTTTTCATAACGGAATTTTTCATCGGGAGCCATCTGAAAAATAAACGGATTTCCACAATTTACCGTCGCCAAAGGAGAAACAATGGGAATTTGTTGCGATTTGGCATATGCTGCAACTTCACAGAACAACTCTTCATACACCGGGCCGATAATAATATCGGATTTAGCCAACGCCCCGGATTGTATCAACTCCGCAATTTTCTGCCTATCTCTTTTCGTATCGTAAATATTGGCATTCACGGAAAGCCCTTCCCTTTTCAAAGAATCGAGTGCAATAATCACTCCCTGATAAAACTCTACGAATTGCGGCACCTGTTTCCCTTCCTGGGTCAAAGGCAATAACATGGAAAGATTCAACGATAATGCCGGATTATTGAAATAACGGGTTCCTCGTGCATTAACCGCAATACTGTCATACTTATTCTGATCAGCAATTCCCGGTTCCTCCGGATATTCCGCAGTCTCTTTCTCCGGGATCAATCCCATTGCAACCATCTGCTCCGGCGTTAAAGGAATTTTTATCACACTGCCTGCTTTTAATCCGCCTGCCAACACCTCCGGATTTGCAGCCCGTATTTCCGGAACGGAAACGTTATACACTCGTCCTAATGAAAACAATGTCTCTCCGTCCTGTACCATATGTCGGATATAACCGTCATTTTCAGGAACAACGGGTTGTGGCCCCGCCATTTCAGGCGTATATTCTTCTGTTATTAATTTTTGCGGTTCGGAAACTTTCGTCTCTGCTTCTTTTTCTCTTTTTATTTCTGTTTCAACCTCGGTTTCTTCTTTCTTAACAGGGGGAGCCGCCAATTTCGTATTAATCGCATTCAACCTTTCTATTTCAACCTGCATCTCTTGTTTGATTTGTTCATCGGTTACCGAACCGACTTTTGCCAAATCGATTTGCAATATTTCCCCTTGCGTAATATCACGGGTAATCAACTGCGGATTATCTTCCCGCAAAGCAGATAAAGGAATATGATACCGCGTTAAAATAGAATAGAGGGTTTCTCCCACATTAACTACATGGCTGATGTATTTTTTTTTCTTCTTTTTCCTTATTGCCGCAGAGGCTTCTACCGTCGAAACATCATCTCCCGCAACAACGGCATTCAATGGGCAAGGAACTGCCAAAAGGCAAGCTAATACAACAACAGAAATCAATAAATGAGTACTGCGCATAATAACTTTATTTAAGAGATTCTTTGCCCATACGCAACCGTATCGACGTAAGAACCTTTTTAGTATATTGTGGGAAATCCCCGTTCATAATCCAGGCATAATAACTCGGTTCCTCTCTGAAAACCTCCTCTACCGGACGCCCTTTATGTTTTCCGAAACTAAAAACTTCTACTCCTTTATTGTTATAAACCACACGCCCCGCATAATCTACGTTATTGGAACGACTGGAAAAATCGGCCAAAAAAGCCACGTCATTCTGTAACTCTTCGTAACGTTCTACCTGTGCTTGTAAAACTTCATAAGTCGCCCTTGTATCGGCCAATGCAGAATGGGCATTTTCCAAATCTTTATTGCAATAAAATTTATAAGCGGCTATCAAAGTCCGCTGTTCCATCTTATGAAAAATATTTTGGACATCAATAAATTTATGTTTCTTCATATCTACATCCACACCTGCCCTCAGAAACTCTTCCGCCAACATCGGCACATCGAATTTATTGGAATTAAAGCCCGCAAAATCACATCCCTCGATAAAAGCAGCTAATGATTTGGCAATCTCCCTAAAACGCGGTTCATCCTTTACATCCTCATCATAAATACTATGCACTGCGGAAGCCTCTTCCGGAATATGCATCTCCGGATTAATCCGACGCGTTTTTACCTCTTCATGTCCATCCGGAAAAACCTTAATCATAGATATCTCGACAATTCTGTCTTTGATAATATCTATACCCGTCGTTTCCAGATCAAAAAAGATAAGCGGATTTTTAATATTCAGTCCCATAAATATATTTTTCTCTACCCAAATTACCCATTCCTAAAATAGAAATTGAAAAGCATCGGTTTCCCTGCTTCTCAATTCTAAATCTTTTTAAGACATAATCGGCATAAGCAACATTATCATCTCTTTCTCACACTCATCATCGCTTTCATACGGAATGAACAACCCTGCCCGGGTAGCATCCGCCAGCTCTACCGAAACATCCTTGGATGAAATATTGGAAAGCATTTCAACCATGAATGTAGATTTGAAACCGAGTGTAAGCGGTTGTCCATCATAACTGCACTCCAAACGATCTTCAGCCGATACGGAAAAATCGGTATCCTGTGCAGCCAGCGTCATAACATTATTATCTATCGAAATTTTTATTAAGTTGCTGGCCTGATTGGAACACACGGAAACCCGTTTAATCCCGTTCAGAAATGCCACTCTGTCAATCAATACCTTATTGATATTATTAGTCGGGATAACGCTGTTATAATTGGGATAACGCCCTTCAATCGTCCGGCAAATAAGTTTATAATCCGTCAATGTGAATACAATATTTTTAGAATCGAACTCAATCGTTACATCTTCCGCTTCTTTAGAAAGAATTCCTTTTAACAAAACAGCCGGTTTTTTAGGTAAAATAAACGAACTGGGAGCGTCTATCGCCATTTCCTTATGCATCGTCAGTTTCACCAATTTATGAGCATCCGTTGCCACAAATACGATTGAATCCGAAGTTATATCGAAATAAATCCCATTCATAATAGGGCGCAAATCGCTTTCCGCCGTTGCGAAAACAGTCTTAGATATGCCACTTTGCAACCAATCTGCCGGAATAACGATCTGTTTGCGTTCTTCTTCATTCAACGTAGAGAATTCCGGATATCCTGCCCCGTTCAACCCGGGAATAGATAGCTTACCGCTCTGCCATTTAATGGTTATTTCATAATTCTCCTTATCTACACTAAAATCAATCGGCTGGTCGGAAAGTTCCCGCAACGAATCGATTATCAATTTGGAAGGAACCGCCACTACTCCCGGAACTTCCATCCCATCGACATTCAGCTTCGATACAAGAGTCGTTTCAAGGTCCGATGCCGTAACGGTAAGAACATTCTCTTTCAAATCGAATAAAAAATAATCTAAAATAGGCATGGTCGCTTTAGGAGGAATCACCTTCCCTGTATTCTGTAACAGACCTAACAAAGCCGAACTGGAAATTGTAAATTTCATACTGTAATATGATTATAAGTTTCACGTGGACAAGCCACATTCTAATTTATTAACTTTTCAATATCCATTATTGAAACGGACACAGAGTATCCGTTTCATTTACACTTAATCAACAAAGATAAAAAATTTATCCGATATTTCATCACCTGCTTAAAATAGCCAAAGCGCTTTTTACCATACCTTTCACGGCTTCCCCATAATCTACATCGCTGCTTTCCGCACTACGTTGGGCAATAACCGTACACAATGTAACCGCTTTATGCCCCATTAGTGCCGATAATGCCGCTACTGCAGAACTCTCCATTTCTATATTGGTAATTCTCAATCCATTATAACTGAAGTGTTCAAATTTTTCTATCATATCGGATATTACAGGCTGAAGGCGCAACATACGCCCCTGCGGAGCATAAAATCCCACAGCCGATACAGTAATACCGGGGCGCGCCATCTCTCCGAACGACTTCACCAATCCCTTATCAGCATATACGGCATAAGGACGGGAAAATACATCATTCCATCCCGTATGTGCAATAAAAGCCTCTTCCAAACCTTTATCGCGAATCTTTTCAGCTTCCGCATAATAATACAACACCGAATCAAGCCCTAACGATACGACACTCATGACACAACTACCCAGCTCCATATCTGGCTGTACCGCACCTGTCGTTCCCAAACGGACGATGGAAAGCGATCGCAACTCTTTCCGTACCTCCCTCCGGGAAAAATCGATGTTAGCCAACGCATCCAACTCATTCAATACGATATCGATATTATCTGTCCCTATACCTGTCGATACCACCGTAAACCGTGTTCCCCGATAAGTTCCCACCACTGTAACGAACTCCCTGTTCTCTACCCGACGCTCTACCGTATCGAAAAACGAAGCTACCAACTCCACCCTTCCGGGATCTCCGACCAAAATAACTTTATCGGCCAAATCACAAGGCTGAAGATGTAAATGAAATATCGAACCATCGTCATTGATAAGCAGTTCGGAAGCGGCAATCTTTCTCATATCGGATATTTTTCTATTTGTCCAAATATAACGATTTCCCACAAAAAGGACAAAATAAAAACGGGATTGAAAAAGAAATAATAATTCCCTTTTCAATCCCGTTTTCCGACTAAAATTATTATCCGAAATATTTATTCTGTAAACTCAATACGTTGCTGATTTCCATAAAAGAAGCGCCTTTGGCCGCACCGAAATCACCCCCTACTACTACGATCAAATCTTCCCGGGTCAATACATTCTCTTCCTCAAGCCTTGTCAGAATATTGAACAAAAAATTCCTGTGAGAGAACGACGGCTCCTGATATTCGGGATATATGCCGTACGATAACGCCAATTCCCTCATAACATGCCTTCTGTAACAAACCGCATAAACCGGTTTATTTCCCCGGAAAGCAGACAAATAGCGCCCTGTCCGGCCAGACAAGGTATCGATCACCACCGCTTTTACCGGCAAATTAATACAAGCCCGCACGGCAGAACGGGAAAGCTGAGCGGTAATTTCATTATTTATCCGCACCATATTGATATTTTCGATAGGTAAAGTATCCTTCTCAATCTCAACCGCTACCCTATCCATTGTCTGCACTGCCTCAACCGGATAATCCCCATTTGCAGTTTCGCCACTCAACATTATAGCATCCGTCCGTTGATAAATAGCATTGGCTATATCACTAATCTCTGCACGGGTAGGACGGGGATTGGTTATCATACTTTGCAACATCTGAGTCGCAATAATTACCGGTTTTTTATATTCCACGCATTTCCGTACTAAATTACGTTGTATTTTCGGAATCTGTTCGCCTGGAATTTCCACTCCCAAATCTCCACGAGCCACCATAACTCCATAAGTAACATCCAGAATTTCATCTATGTTATCCACCCCTTCCTGATTCTCTATCTTGGATATAATTTTAATCGGACTGTTATGTTCGTCGATAATTTTTTGGACTGCCAATACATCTTCTTTTCTGCGTACAAAAGAGTGGGCAATAAAATCGAGTTCCATCTCGATAGCCCAACGAATGAACATCTCATCCCTCTGAGTAATCGAAGGCAGAGAGATAGAAACATTCGGGACATTTACACTTTTGGAACTTTTAATAACTCCTTTGTTTTTTACTCGGGCAATCAGAACATCTTTTTTCTTTTCTACAATTT
>DVIX01000086.1 GCA_018710935.1 Candidatus Avirikenella pullistercoris
AAACAGATTAAGTGGATTGAAAATAAACTCAATAATCGACCTCGTAAAAGACTTGGATACCTCACGCCAAACGAAAAATTTAAACAAATTATTAATCAGAATTCTGTTGCATTTGCAAGTTGAATTCAGCAGGAGTTAAACGCTCCATGATTAAAGTTATGTAATAATCGATTTGATTATTTTCTTTATCCTTTATATTTTGTATTCCTCCGATACCTATAATGTTAAGTCCTGCAATATCCCCCGCAATAGCCTTTAATTCACCTTCGACAATAAATAAAGTCTCTATCTTTCCGGCTTTTTTGTATGCTTCTACTATTCCAGGAGTCATATACGTATATACCCCCGTCCGTGGTGGCTGGCTGTAACGTTGTGTTTTCTCCTTACCTTCCGAATCTTTCCACGTGCGAGGAACCCGATAGCGTAAACGTTCGAACAATTTTGTTTTGTTTCCCTCCTGATACATAGCTGCATCACCGGAGGGATCACAATAAGGAATACTTAAAGCATCCGACTTTTCATTTATACCTATAATCGGCACACTTTGCGGACGGCCTTCAAAAGAGATAATACGTTTATTTGTCTCTTTTGTTAGTCCGACTTCCTTAATTCGTTTATTATAATATTCTTGTAATGCCGTTATCATACCTCAAATACGTTTTTATTTGCGATATCGTTAACCACCGGTTTTGCCAGTTCGGGAACCGGAGTTCTACCGGCCAACCAGTTCCGCCAGACATAAGGCGTTATTTTGCAGCGAGTAATAATTTCATCCCTTTTTTGATTAACTTCTGAATAAGGTAGGGAGTAGACCCATTCCCGTAACGCATTTTTCTTTTCCATTTTTGATACTCTTTTAAAGTATTTTTACTAATATTGTGTATGATTGCACACACAAAGTAAAATATATTTTCTTATAGTAACAAATATTTTACTATAAAAGTAATAAATATTTTATAGTAAAATTGTAATTTATTGATTATGAATCTACAACTAATAAAGACATTATCGGAAAGAACAAAAATACCATTGACGTTAATTTCGTCTCATATTGGTATGAGTACTCAAAATTTACATCGATGTATTAGAGAAAATAAAATAGAGGCTGGAGTGTTAGAAAAAATTGCTAAGGTTTTGGGAGTGTCTGTTGCATGCTTTTTTGATGAAAATCAGCCCGGTACTATTATTGGGAATCAAAATCAGGTCAACAATGGATTGGGACAACAAATATTAATGTCTCCAGACCAAAGAGAAATTGAAAATTTGAAAGAGCTTCTAAAAGAAAAAGAGCGATTTATACAGCATCTGTTAAACCAAAATAAATAGATATGAAAAAATTAATATTGTTATTTATTACTTTTTTTACTTTTTCGTGTGATAAAGATGGTGCTTACGATGATATAAAGGAAATTGAGGTTGATTGTGAATATAGGCAAGTATATAATTTAGAAATATGTAATCCGTCAGATTATTATACATATTATGTATTAGTGGATTATGAACATTTTGCAACATTAAAACCAAATCAATCAATAAAAAAAGAAATGCCTGCTGGAAAAGTTGTGTTTAATTGTATGACTTCACTTGAAGGAGATAATCAGTACTATACTTCGGTTGAAGGTAAATCTTGTGAGGACTATAAAATAGATTTGAAAGTTCCTCCTGTTCCTTATTGTGAAAAGAACAATGCTTTTTTCTTATTTATTAAAAATAATGAATCTGATAATTATAATATATATATTAATAAATCTTTTATTTCAAAAATAGGAAAAAATGAAACTCAATCATTTGCGTTGTCAGCAGGAAAAGGTTTTGAAATAAGATTGGAGCAAATAGACGGATATATATTTTATCCTACTGTATATAATGAATATGTTTCAGGAGAAAAATGTGAAACAATAAATATAACTATTCAATAATCAAATATATCATGAAAAAATTAATATTGTTATTTGTTCTCCTATTTCCATTATTTTCCTGTCATACTAAAAAAAATATTAATGTTATAAATTATTCTACTCCTTTATCGAGTAATGAAAATGTAGAAGTTATAGGTATAGGACAAAAGGTTATGGATGGTGCCAAATTGTTAGGTTCCGCGAGTGTTGGAGAGAGTGGATTTACTCCTACTCAAAAATGTACTTATTCTGTTGTATTAAATGAAATAATTAATATTGCTCGTTCTATGGGAGGAAATTTAATACAAATAACAGAACATAAGGAACCGGACGGGCATTCAACATGTCACAGAATTAAAGCGGATGTTTATTTAATCAAAAAATAAATGTATCATGAAAAAGAATGTTTTATTTTTTGTGTTGGGGGTATTGTCTATGGTTCTTGTTTCAGCGACTATTAATTATGTCCCTAATAAATCTACCGGAGAGGTTAACCGGGAAAGGGGAATATATTTGTATATAGATTGTAATCCAGTTTTGCCCTATGAAACATTAGGAGAAGTAAAAGGGCGTTGGCATGATACGAGTTTTAGAGATGTAAAAACGTCAATGGCTATTAATGTAAAGAAAAAGTATCCTGATGCTGATGCAGTGATTATATATTATGTCTCTGGAGGTATTGATAGGGGAGAGGCAATAAAATTTAAAGAATAATATCGGGAGAAATACGGGAGAAATGTATAAAAATATACATATATTGAATATTGAAAATCAGCTATTTATAAAACATAAATCAGTACAAAGGGTTCCAGTCACCCCGACTAAATATAGCCTAACTTATTGATATTCAATAAGTTGGGCTATGTTGGTTTGTATGTGCCGGGAGAAATACGTGAGAAAATGGATCATACCGAAAATCAGAGGAGATTTATTTTGTACATAAATGTTCGTAAGTTTGAATAGGAAAAAAGTAATATCTCTCACCTTTCTAAGCTGCGCTCTAAAAGCTTTAATATTAGCATTGAAAGGTTTGGTATCCGCATTGGTGGATTGTCTTTTAAAAAAGCCAACAATATTTGAGTAATGTGTTTGTATAGCTCTGGCAACAGTTCCAAAAGAAAGAAAATCGGATCTGTCTATCTGGTCATATCAATGCGCTAAACGGGTCAAGACAATGTCTGCTTATTTTGTCTGATGGTATATCTAGTCCAGCCTCAAGCTTAAGTAATATGCCTTCTTGATATTGGAATATTCCCGGAAGAGAATTGTTGCTCTTTTTCTTTGGCTTTCAGCCCGGAGTTCCTTTTTCTTGAATAAAAGATATTGGATTTTGGCCAACAGTTGTTTGCGGCTGTTCTTATTCTCAAATGTTTCAGGGACAAAGGGTTGCTCGGATGCTTTGTCTTATACAATCTCAACTATTTCTTTCTCCAATGTTTTCCATCATATCTTTATGCACATTTCTTGTGCGGCTTCAAAAGTGAGCTTCAGAATATGAAGACGGTCGAAGGCCTGCTTGGCGGCTAGGGAAAAGCACGGGTTATCAGGGTCATGTCCATGATGATTTCACGAACCTGGAAACGACTGTGACGGGAAGGTATGAGCAACATTTGGGAAACCTTTTCAACAGCTGACACTTTGAACATAGTGATAATTGTTCCTTTTTTCCTTCCCATTTTTGTTTATCAGGATTGTACATAACTCTCCTGAAGAAAGAGCTGTTTCGTCCAGCCCGACATATAGCCCGATGTTTTTCTCGAAGAGAGCCCACTTCTTGACGTAGGAACGTTGTTCCCAATTCTTAAAATGGCTCAGATGATTTTTTGTATTGAGGCTCCAACAGTTTTGCATTCATCCCGTAATGATCTGCCAAAAGACTAATGCTTAGAACTCGAGAGTCGATCCAATGCTTTTAAAAAAGATGCAAATTCTTTCGTTATTTGCGTCCCATCTTGCCACTAATTTCCAATTACGCTTATACGGTGATTGAACCAGCGACGTTTTTTGATATACAACAAGCAGCAATGTATTCACGCGTTGGATAATTATACATCCTGACTTGTTCGTAAAATCTCTTGCTTTCCAATTTATTTGTTGCATACTCTTTCAAGGTGTATTTCTACTTGATCTGACTTTTCTTTGAATTCTGACAACTCAAAATAATCAAAACATTTAATAATATACCCAGTAGGTGTTTAAATTTTATGTAAATTGTTTTTAGCTCCTTTTTTCAGGTTGTTTATTATATAACACATCTGATTTGCAGGAAATAAGAAAAGCAAAACGAGATTTCATACGAACAGTTGTGTTGGATATGAAAAAAATTGGACGGAATCGCTGTACCTGAGAAGGGAAATATGCTATTCTTTCTCTCCATTTTTAACATGAAAATATATTGAGCTATAAAAAAATAATAGTTCCTGTAAATGTTAATATACACTCTCGATATCGTTTATAGTTTTTTTAGAAAGACATGTTTCTCTATGGTTCGAAACCCTTTTCAACAGGCTTATTTCTTTCGAAATATAGTATTAATATCTTAATAAATAGATGGTTGCTAAAATTTTGCTAAAAGTTAAACTATAGAAAAAGCTTTTTTTGTAAAAAAATAATTTTGATATTTGCAACATCGATTTAGCAAATAAAAGTTCTTTTACAACAAAAATCGTTTAAATAAACTGTTTTTGTGCTAATATAATGGGGGTTTCCATTATTTTTTTCAGAGTTTACTAAATCGAATTAGCAAAAAATGTAAGTAATGAAAAACACAGGAAGATGAAAAAAGGCTATGTAATAGGAATCGACTACGGTAGTGACTCATGTCGGGCACTCGTTGTAGATGTACAGGATGGTAGGACGGTAGCTTCGTCTGTGTGTTACTATCCGAGATGGAAAGCGGGTATGTATTGTGATGCGTCGCAGAACCGCTATCGCCAGCATCCTCTTGATTACATAGAAAGCCTCGAATGTGCTGTAAAAGATGCGCTAACCGAGTGTGGTAAGGAAGTCGCTTCGCACGTGAAAGGTATTGCTTTCGATACTACCGGAAGTACTCCGGTTATGGTAGACAGGTCAGGAACACCTTTAGCATTGTTGCCGGAACTATCGGAAAATCCCGATGCCATGTTCATCTTATGGAAAGATCATACGGCGGCTCAGGAAGCTGCGGAAATAAATGAACTGGCCCATTCTTGGCCGGTAGATTATACACAATACAGCGGTGGAAGCTATTCTTCGGAGTGGTTCTGGGCCAAGGCTCTGCATGTGATGAGAAATGATGCGTTGGTAAGGGAACAGGCATTTTCTATCGTGGAACACTGTGATTGGATGCCGGCATTGCTTACTGGAAATACCGATCCTATAAAAATGAAGCGAAGCCGTTGTGCGGCAGGACATAAAGCTATGTGGAATGCAGAGTGGGGAGGATTTCCTTCTCAGGAGTTTCTTTCAGCTATCGACCCGTTGTTTGATGGATACCGTTCGCACATCTCCAATGAGACTGACACGGCTGATACCCTTGCTGGGTACCTTACCGAAGAGTGGAGCACGCGTTTGGGATTGCCCAGACAGGTTGCCGTGGCCGTTGGTGTCATCGATGCCCATTCCGGAGCGATAGGCGCAGGAATAGAACCCCACAGCATAGTGCGCATTATGGGAACATCGACCTGCGATATAGCAGTAGCCTCTTATGGAGAGATAGACGGTCGTTGTATCGGGGGGATTTGTGGACAGGTTGACGGATCGGTGCTTCCCGGAATGATTGGAATGGAAGCCGGACAGTCCGCTTTCGGAGATATATACGCATGGTTTAGGCAACTGCTCATGTGGCCTTTGTACCAGGTCGGAAAAGACGCTCTTGCTGAAGAACTGTCAGACTCGGTCATCCCTATTCTGTCAGCTCAGGCGCAGGAATTGCCTTTATCTGCAAAAGATTTGGTGGCTACCGATTGGTTCAATGGCAGACGCACCCCGTATCCCGACTTGCAGTTACAGGCGTCCATTACGGGACTTACGCTGGGAACCACTGCACCGGTCATTTTTAAAGCATTGGTTGAAGCTACCGCTTTCGGATCGCTTGCCATTATAGAAGATATGAGCCGTAACGGCATTACCATAGATACAGTTATCGCTGTGGGAGGAATATCTCAGAAGTCACCTTACGTAATGCAGGTGCTGGCTGATGTGCTGGGTATGCCTATAAAAGTCTCAGTTTCCGGGCAGGCATGTGCTTTCGGGGCTGCGATGCTTGCCTCTGTTGCTTCTGGTATTTTCCCTTCGTTGGAAAAGGCTCGTCAGACCATGAATAGTAACTGTGCTGTGAAGTATTTTCCCTCTGAAGCACGACATGCCGTATACTTACAATTGTATACCCGTTACAAAGAGTTAGGATGTTTTTCGGAATCATCACAAAAATGATATGAAAATGAAAGATAGAAAAACGGTTACATTAAGCGATATTGCCGAGGTGTTGCATCTTTCACCTACTGTTATCTCTATGGTGCTTAATGGAAAAGCACGTAAATACAGAGTTAGCGAGGAAGTAGAACGGAAAGTAATGCATTGTGCCCGCGAGATGGGTTATCGTCCTAATCGTCTTGCCCAGAGTCTACGTACCGGAAAAACCCGTACTATAGGACTCATTTTGGGAGATATTTCCAATCCGTTTTTTGCCCGTATGGCCCGTTGTATCGAGAGAGAAGCCGCGAAGTATGATTATCAGGTTATGTTTGCCAATTCCGACGAATCGGCAGATAAGTTCGAACGGTCAGCACAGCTTTTTATCTCCAAGCAGGTCGACGGAATGATAGTTGCACCTACCGAAAACAGTGAAAAATCGGTGCGCAATATTCTCGATACGAAAATACCGATCGTGCTTGTCGATCGTATAATTGATGGGTTGCCGGTCGATTATGTGCAGATTGACAATGAAGATGCCACATACCGGTTGACCAATAAGATTATAGATAAAGGATTTCGTAAAATCGCTTATATGACCATTTCCCACGGACTGTCTAACTTTGTAGCTCGTTACGCGGGATTCAAACGGGCGCTTCAGGAAAGAAATGTTCCGTTCGATGATTCTCTTTTTTATGAAGTCGATTTTGAAAATTGCCAGAAAAGCGTGCGCGAAGGAGTATATATGTTCCTGCGTATGGGAATAGATGCGATTTTCTGTGCTTCGAACCGGGTGGGAACGCAGGTAATGATTGTGTTAAGAGAACGGAATGTCGAACTCTCAGATCATTTTACGGTAGTCAGTTTCGATAATCCCGATGAATTCAAGCTTGCTTATTTCCCAGTTTCTTGTATCGAACAGCCGATAGAAACTATCGGGGAAAAAGTGATGAGTATACTTATTTCGAAAATAAACGGCACGAGTGATAAAATAGAACAGGTCACTATTCCGGCTCGTCTTATAATGAAATAAGTACGGTGAAATTTTTTAATATTATGCTAAATCGTTAAAGTAAAGACAATAATATATTTACAGACTAATTAGAAAAGGGATTATGAGTAACAAAATGAATTCTCCGCTGTCGGGAATTATTCCTCCGTTGGTAACACCTTTATTAGACAATGATGTATTGGATATCGAAGGTTTGGAAAAATTGATTGAACATTTGATTGATGGGAGAGTACATGCTCTGTTTGTATTGGGAACTACAGGAGAAGCACAGAGCCTCAGTTATAAACTGAGGGTAGAGATGATAAAAAATACATGTCGCATTGTGAACGGAAGACTTCCAGTACTGGTTTGTATCTCAGATACGTCTATTATTGAGAGTGTAAACCTGGCACGTATTGCTGCTGATAATGGGGCCGATGCTGTGGTTTCTGCACCTCCCTATTATTTTGCATCAGGGCAGCCCGAGCTGGCTGAGTTTTACGAAGACCTCGTCCCTCAGTTGCCGTTGCCATTGTTCCTTTATAATATGCCTACGCATACCAAGGTAAATTTCGCACCTGCGACCATACGTCGTATAGCCGAAGATTTCAGGGTTATAGGATTTAAGGATAGTTCGGCCAATACCGTTTATTTCCAGTCGGTTATGTATGCCATGAAAGACCGTCCCGATTTTGCCATGTTTGTAGGGCCCGAGGAGATTACTGGAGAGGCTGTTTTGCTGGGAGCCCATGGAGGAATCAACGGCGGTGCTAATATGTTTCCTAAATTGTATGTATCCCTCTATAATGCAGCCCGCGAACGGAACATGGAAGAATTGTTGCGTCTGCAGAAAATCGTAATGCAGATCAGCTCTACCATATATACGGTAGGACAACACGGATCGAGTTACCTTAAAGGGCTCAAGACTGCCCTATCTTTGTTGGGTATATGTAACGATTTTGTAGCTTCACCTTTTCATCGTTTCGAAAAACCGGAACGCGATAAAGTGCGTAAAGCTTTAGAGAACCTTGATCTGAATCTGGTGCTGAAATAAAAGTTATATTGAATTTTATCCGCGATGAATTAAGGAATACTCCGTGCAGCCGGAATAGATGATATATCACTGTAAAATCAAAATAATTTTTAAAACTATAAAAAATAAGACCATGAGAAAAATCATTCTTTTGTTGATTGTCGCTCTTTTGGGAGCCTGTCATACAAATCAGAAAAAGCAAAACGAACAGACCGCAGGACATGTGAAAAGTATTTCCCTGGAAAATGGCAACATGGTGGTCACTTTCGAAGCCTGTCCCGATTCTTCTATCGATATGCAGGCGTGGCAGGAACATTACAATAAGTACCCCGAACGCTGGGAAGTTGCATTCGATTATCTTTCTGGTATCGACCCTGACAGTCTGCCGTTAGGACGTACCGACCTAAGCGATGAGGTATTCGTAGCTGTGAGTGAATACACGACCAAAGAACCGGCCGATGTCCGTTACGAGGCACATCGCCAGTATATTGATTTACAATATGTGGCCTCTGGAAGTGAATATATTGGAATTCAGAGAGATACAACACAACTCACCTGTGTACAACCTTATACCGAATCTAACGATGTGGCGTTCTATACCGGAGAGGGAGAATTAATGAAAGCTACTCCCGATCGTTTCTTTATTTTCTTTCCAAAAGATGCGCATCGACCTTGCTTAAAGGACAGTGAACCTG
>DVIX01000087.1 GCA_018710935.1 Candidatus Avirikenella pullistercoris
AACCCCGGACAACAAAACAGGCGGTATGCTGCCCTCTCCGGGAGCATACCGCCGTTTGTTGTCAGCAGCCCGTTTCACGGTCTGCGTGTAGTTCCTTGTAAACTGACCTAATAAGAAATTTAAATAACTAAAACAAAACAGTAAGACATTATATCCCAAAAGTTTACTATAACTTTTGGGATATTTTTCGTAAAAATTGTTTTGGGGTATCTTAATAAAATAACATAAAAAAATCTCCTACGGAGTACGCAGGAGAATAGGAATAAAATCCTTCGGCATATAGCCTTATTGTGGTAAGATGTAGAATCTTTACGAATCAAATATACGAAAAAATTTTATAATTAAAAATTCATTATGGTTTATGCTTCGTAGAATAAAGATTTTTTTAATAGACAGATAAATTTTAGGTATTACATATTGTCAAGAAATTTATTGTCAAAATGTAAAGTAGTTAGTTATACTAACTTGAATTTTTGAAAATTTCTGATTTTTTTTATCTTTATAAAAAAATTTTATTATGACTAAAATATTAGGCATTGATTTAGGCACGAACTCTATAGGATGGGCTATCGTTGAGCGGCAGGAAACAGAATACAAGCTTTTGGATAAAGGTGTGAATATATTTCAGGATGGCGTAGCACACGATAAATCAGGAGAAAAACCGGCTGTTGCAGAAAGAACGAATGCTCGAGCATTAAGGAGGCACTATTTTCGTCGCCGTCTTCGAAAAATAGAAACGTTGAAAGTTTTGATAAAATATGGAATGTGTCCTCCATTAACCGATGAGCAACTCTGTTTATGGAAATCCCATAAAAAATATCCCATGAATGAGGAGTTTATGTTGTGGCAGAGAACTAATGAGAATACAGGAAAAAATCCGTATTATGATAGATATACCGCTCTGACACGGAAATTGAATCTGGATTCTAAGATAGACCGGTACATACTTGGCCGGGCATTTTATCATCTTGCTCAGCGGCGTGGTTTCCTCAGTAATCGGAAAGATTCGACAAAAGAGGATGAAAAGGGAAAGGTAAAAAAAGCAATCAGTGAGCTTTCTGAAGATATTGAAGCGGCCGGATGTCGATATTTAGGAGAATATTATTATCGTTTATATACCGGTAATGAAAAAATCAGAGGGAAATATACGGCTCGAAACGAACATTATCGCAAAGAGTTCGATGCAATATGCGAAAAACAGAAATTATCGGATGAAATTGTAGAGGCTTTAAATAAAGCTATTTTCTTCCAACGGAAATTGAAATCGCAAAAAGGAGTGGTTGGCAAATGTTCTTTTGAAAAATCCAAAAGCCGGTGCCCTTCGTCGCATCCTTTTTATGAAGAATACAGAATGCTCTGTTTTATTAATAATATACGAATTCAAGGACCTTTGGATCGATCTTTTCGACCTCTTACATCATCGGAACGGAAAACTATTTTTCCATTGTTCTGGAGAAAGAGTAAATCTAAATTCGATTTTGAAGATATTGCTAAACGTATAGCAGGGAAAAAACAAAATTATGCTTATAAAGATGATGAAGTCGATGCTCCGTATAAATTCAATTATCGAATGGAAACTTCGGTGGCTGGTTCTCCTGTAACAGCGGGATTGATGGATATTTTCGGAGATGATTGGCTTTTGAAGATATGTGAATCTTATACATATAAAGAGGGGAAAACGGATTTACAGATTTTAAACGATGTATGGCATGTTTTATTCTCTTTTGATGACGATGAAAGATTGGAGATGTGGGCAAAGGATAAGCTTCAGCTGAATGACGAACAGGCCAAAGCTTTTGTTAAGATAGCTGTTCCGCAAGATTATGCAGCGTTAAGTTTGAATGCAATTACCAAGATGTTACCCTATTTACGATTAGGGATGCGTTATGATGAGGCGGTGTTTTTGGCAAATTTGAAAAAGGTTGTTCCTGCCCGATTGTGGAATGATATAAATGTTCGTAAATCGATAACGGATGGAATAACATCATTGCTCAGTGATTTTTCTGTTAATCCGCTTAATGAAGGATTGACGAAAGAAAAAGTCGTACAGGACTTTCTATACGATAATTTCGATATTGCTTATGAACGTTCGGAACATCTTTATCATCCGTCGATGATTGAAGTATATCGTCCGGCCATTCCTGATAAAAACGGAATATTGAAATTGGCATCTCCTCGTATTCCTGCGCTTAAGAATCCTATGGCCATGCGGGCTTTGTTCCGATTGCGAATGTTGATTAATCGGTTATTGAAAGAGGGTAAGATAGATCGTCTTACAAAAATTCAGATTGAGTTTTCAAGAAGACTGAATGATGCTAATCGACGAAAAGCGATAGATGATTATCAACGTGATAATGAGAAAAAACGTAAAGAGTATGCAGCTAAAATCGTAGAACTGTATAAAAAAGAGACAGGGCAGGATATTGTCCCGACAGACGACGATATTTTGAAATATCAATTATGGGAGGAACAAAAACATATTTGTCTTTATACGGGAAATACGATAAGTATTCAGAGCTTTTTGGGAGAGAATCCTTTATACGATATAGAACATACCGTACCACGTTCTCGAGGCGGAGATAATTCGCAAATGAATAAAACGTTGTGTGACAGAAGATACAACAGGGAGGTGAAACGGGCAAAATTACCTGCAGAGCTCATTGACCACGACAAAATTTTAGAAAGAATAGTGCCGTGGAAGGATACAATAAAAAATCTAAGAAAGCAGGTTGAACATACGAAAGGTACTTTTTCAACAAAAGAGATAAAGGATGCCATGATTCGGAAGCGTCA
This sequence comes from Candidatus Avirikenella pullistercoris, assembly GCA_018710935.1. GTDB lineage: Bacteria > Bacteroidota > Bacteroidia > Bacteroidales > Rikenellaceae > Avirikenella > Avirikenella pullistercoris. Next base: position 2,794 of record DVIX01000087.1, read on the forward strand.
TTTATTGAAAATGCAACTTGATTATTGGGAACAGAAGTATCAGCGTTTTATTATGACAGAAGTTCCGGAAGGTTTCTCTAATCGACAGGGAGTAGATATAGGAATTATCAATAAGTATGCGAGATTATATCTGAAAACTGTTTTTGAAAAGGTATATACGGTAAAAGGGGAAACGACGGCGGAGTTTCGTAAACTTTGGGGGCTTCAGGAAGAGTATGCAAAAAAGGAGCGTATAAATCATGTGCATCATTGTATAGATGCTGTTACTATCGCTTGTATCGGACGGGAGGAATATGATGAATGGGCCCGATACAAAAAAGAAAGGGAGTTGTATGAATGGAGCTATGCCATTAAACCGGTATTTAAAAAGCCGTGGACAACTTTTACAGAAGATGTAAAGGCCATTTCCGATACTTTGTTGGTATCGCACTATACACCAGACAATATGCCGAAACAGAGCCGGAAAAAAAGAAAAATAAGAGGGAAAATCCAGTATAATGAAAAAGGAAACGTGGAGTATGTGCAAGGAGACACGGCTCGGGGTGTTTTGCATCAACAAACGTTTTATGGAGCTATCCAACGAGGTGATGAAATAAAATATGTAGTTCGTAAGGCTCTTGACCAATTAGAGCCTGCAGATATAAAGAAAATTGTGGATGATACTGTGCGTCAGATAGTTCAGAATGCCGTGGATAAATATGGATTTAAAGAGGCAATGTCCCGAACGATATGGATGAATGAAAATAAAGGTATTCCTATCCGTAAAGTACGAATATATACCCCGAATGTCGTTTCTCCGATTCATTTGGAAAAAGAGCATCGGGATTTATCCAAACATCGGTATAAACAGCATTACCATGTAACGAATGAGAGTAATTATTGCATAGCGATATATGAAGGAACGGGTAAGAAGGGAAAAATAGAACGGACATTTAAACTGATAAATAATTTGGAGGCGGCTCAATATTATAAGTTGAGTAATGATAAAGAGCATGCTTCTCCTCTCGTTCCGTTATCGGATAAAAACGAATATCCGTTAAAATGTGTTTTAAAAGCGGGGACTATGGTGTTGTTATATGAAAAATCGCCGCAAGAGTTTTTTGATTGCACTCCGGAAGAACTTTCTCGAAGATTGTATAAAGTAGTAGGAATAAAAGAGATGATGATATCTAAAAGGTATTGTTATGGGGTTATTACTTTGAAACATCATCAGGAGGCTCGTCCAGGAGGTGAACTTAAAGCAAAAAACGGAGAATGGAAACAAAATGTACCTTGTTGTCCTTTATTAAAATTATATGTATCACAATTTAATGCTTATGTAGAGGGATATGACTTTGAATTGTCTATAACCGGTGCAATAAAATTCAAACATTGGTAATTATGTTGAAACGAGCATTGTTTTTTTCGACGCCATATTCACTTAGTTTGAAAGATAATCAAATGATTATTCGGACTAAAGAAGAGCCGAATATGGAGAAGAAAGTTCCTATCGAAGATATCGGATATGTCATTCTGGAACATCAGCAGACCCATATTACTTTACCGTTGTTGAACGCTTTGTCTTGTCATAATGTATCCGTTGTGTTGTGTGGAGAAAACCGGATGCCGAATGCTATGTTGATGAATCTTGATTCCAATACCACACAGAGTGAGACATACCGGGCGCAAATTGAGGTGAGTGAACCATTGAAAAAAAATATATGGAAACAGATTGTTGAAGCTAAAATTCGTAATCAGGCAGGTTTGTTGAATAGATTAGGAAAAGACGGAAATAAGTTAAAACCTTATTATCTTCATGTAAAAAGTGGCGATAGCGATAACCGGGAAGGAATTGCTGCCAAGATATATTGGAATGAACTTTTTGGAAAAGATTTTTTAAGAGAGCGTGAAGGGAAAGCCCCCAATAATTTATTGAATTATGGTTATTCTATTTTACGGGCAGCTGTTGCAAGAGCGTTAATAGGATCAGGGTTGTTTCCAGCATTCGGAATATATCATCGTAACCGGTACAATGCATTTCCTCTTGCCGATGATTTGATGGAGCCTTATCGACCTTATGTAGATGAGTGTGTATATTATTTGAGGATGCAAGAAGAGATAGAGCTGACAAAAGAGGTTAAGAGTAAATTATTACGGGTGTTATTTGCCGATACTTTATTTGATAAGGTTATGAGGCCTCTTGATGTGGGGTTGTCGATAACAACGGCTTCTTTGGCTAAATGTTTTTTGGAAAAACAGAAAAAAATCAGCTATCCATTGCTTGAATAATATGTCAGAGATACGATTAAATTCCTATCACATTATGTGGCTATTTGTTTTTTTCGATTTGCCGACAGGAACAAAAACGGAACGTCGCCGTGCTGCATTATTTCGTAAAGGATTAGAAAAGGATGGTTTTTCCATGATGCAATATTCGGTATATATACGTCATTGTGCTTCGAAGGAGTCTTTAGAAGTACATATTAAAAGGGTAA
>DVIX01000088.1 GCA_018710935.1 Candidatus Avirikenella pullistercoris
GTAAAAGGAAACGGGGAAATACCTATTAATAGGTATTTCCCCGTTTCCTTTCCCGGTACTCCTTTATTAATGTTTCCTTTCCTGAAACCCGAATTTCGTTTTATCCATAATTCCTAAAGTAGGCGTATCCCGCCTGAAAAAAGCAAAAACCATAAAAGCAACACCTAATACCGCATTCAAAATAAAAGGAAAATGGACGGAAGAAATATGAAATACCGTACCCAGAATTTTCAATACGAAAGGATAAACGATAATTGCCAAATAATTCATACTCATAACCAATGCCAATGCAAAAGTGGCATGTGCAGAGAAAGCCGTTGCCGTTTTATCATATATCAACGGTTGCATTATACCATACCCAACTCCCACCAGAATAGCCGCTCCCGTCAATATCCAAATTTTTTCAGTAATCAAAAAAAGACACAACCCAGCAGCAATGAAAAGAAGCGATAAAAAGTTAACATTCTTTTTCAACACTTTTACAATTTTCGTAATAAAAAAGCCAGGAACCGTCATAGCTAAAAAGAACAGGGATATTACAGTCCCCGAATAATCGCTATTCCCGATATGCAAATTCTCCATATAGATAGAGAGATTAAACGGAATAACCAAAACAATTGCCGTAACGAAAAAATAAATCGACATCAATTTAAGCGGCCATCGTTTTCCTACAGATTGCCGCTCTGTTTTTCCGGTATCCATTTTCGGCTTTCCCGACCCAATTCCGGTAATCGGATCAACCTCGTTTCGTCCCGATTTTACCGGTACCCGTACAGCAGCCTGCTTTGGAATAAAGAAAACCAATATTAACGGAATAATAGAAAAACAATAAACGATAAACGCATATTTCCATCCGATACCGGCTAAAAAACCGGCCAATAAAGTTGCCAATACCAACATTATATTCGTCACACTGGAAACAATCCCTAACTGGGTTGTCCTGCGCACCCCCGAAAAGAAATCTGCAATCAATCCCGTAGAAAACGGGATGACTATTCCTGCTCCGATTCCCAAAGTTATACTGTAAACCAACAACATGGTAATACTGTTAGCCGTAAAATAGAGCAGGCTGCTCACCACAAACAATGCTAATCCTATAAACAATATCCGGTTCTTATTCTTACTCATGGAAAGTTTACCGGATAAAAGTACGAAAGGGATAATAACATAAGAAGGCAACGATTCCAGCATTTGAATTTCAAACTGCCCGGCACCTTTAAAAACATTTTCCAACTCACCTAAAATCGGGGAAATCGCCAATCCCGGCAAGGAAGTAACCATCGACACGGAATATATGGCTATCAATGCCAATAACGATATGGATCCGTTTCCTGTTTCTATTTTCATAAATTTCAAATATTACAATTACGCAAAACCGGAAAACAACCGGACAAACAAAATTTATGCAGATAATAACATACAGGAAACAACAAAATATATACCAAAAAAGAACCGATATAAAGGGGATTACAACGGGTTCACATGAAAAAAAGTATTTTCTGCCAAAACGATAACCGCATCATCTCCCTCTTTTAATCCCAATATTTTTCTCGCTTGTCCAGGCTGGAGAGGAAAACCACGTTTAAGAAGAGTCGCACGAACAATACCTTCCGATTTCAGATATGCTTTAATCCGTTTCGGTTTATAAGGCATTTCTGCCAAAACAGCATATACCTTTCCAGGGAAACAATCCGGGTTATCGGCAGTGAGTACTATCCCCGCTTCGGCAAGGAATGAATATTCAATTCCAGGAAAATAACAAGACATCAAATCAGGAATCGTCCGGCTTTTGTAAAACGCCACATCGGGAATAAGCAGATATTTTACGGCATCGTTTCCCGGAATAGCAGAAACCATGGCTTTACGTTCCTCGAAATTAAAAAAGAATTTCCGGATATCACCTTTACGGATTATCGTAACTTTCGACCGTTTTGTATATTCCCTATCCGTTTCGATACTTATCAGTAATTCTTTACATTCGTCATCGACCGAAAGCGTTTCAACCGCCAGCCCGCCACATTTATCGAACAAGCGGAACGCCTCATCTACATCGAACAACGGAGAGGCCTTAATAACAAGCGTCCTGGACATTTTACACAAAAGAGAGAGCATAGACATAACATCCGGAGAACAATCCTGAAACAGAAATACTTTTTTTTCCGCATTTCTACGAGCGGGATCTATATAAATGCAATCTATTTTCTCTCCGTTATATCCGGCAATAAAATGTTCCGCATCATCATTCACCACTTCGATATTGCCAACTCCTAACCGGGCGAAATTAATTTTTGCAATGGCCGCCAATACCGGATCCCGTTCGACAGCTATCACCCGCTTAAACCGTTTTGCAAAATGCAACGCATCGCATCCCAGACCGCACGTAAGATCTACGCAAAGTTCCCCGCCGTATTCCCGGGAAGAAGCACTCGCCGCACTACTACTCTGTTCGAAGGAAAGAGGCGAAATAATACAACGGTGAGTATAATATAACGGCAATTTATGCTTACATTTCTGAAGATATTTAATCTGAGTACACACGGGGGCAGGAATACCCTTCATGGCCAAACGCAACGGTTCTTCTTCGATATGCTTTTCTATCAGTTCCTGCGCTTCGCTACTTTGAAGATATGCAAGTTCTTCAAAAGTAATCATGATTTCAATTCTTTCGGAATCATCGTTTCGGCAAGTTTTTCCATTAAGGCATAAGCCTGTTCGTAATCATTTTCGATTTTCCCGTCCAGAATAGCCTCTTTAATCGCACTCTTAATCTCCCCGACAATACTGCAAGGCGGAAGATTATATGTTTTCATAATCAATCCTCCGTCGATAGGAGGCTGAAAATTACGAATCCGGTCTTTCTCTTCTATCTCTTTCAATTTCGTTCTTACCACTTCGAAATTACGCATATAAATCCTGACCTTGGCATTATTTCCACTGGTAATATCCGCTTCGCACAAAGTCATCAGATCATCTATATCGTCCCCTGCTTCAAAAAGCAACCGGCGCACAGCCGAATCGGTCACTTCTTCCTGAGATAAGGCAATCGGGCGTAAATGCAATAACACCAGTTTCTGAACATATTTCATCTTCTCATTCATCGGCAGTTTCATACTCCTGAATATATTTTTCACCATTTTCGCCCCCACTACCTCATGTCCATGAAATGTCCATCCGATACTTTCTTCCCACGCTTTTGTCCGGGGTTTGGCAATATCATGCAACAAAGCAGCCCATCGCAACCACAGCTCATCGCTTTTCTCCGCCACATTATCCAATACTTTTAATGTATGGAAAAAATTGTCTTTGTGGGCTTTCCCCTTAATTACCTCTACTCCTTTCAGTGCACTCAACTCCGGGAAAATTAATTCCAACAAACCGCATTTATCGAACAATAAAAAACCTTTAGACGGTTTTTTACTCATAATAATCTTATCCAATTCGGTAGTAATACGTTCCTTAGAAACAATAGATATACGCTCCCTATTCCTTTTTATCGCCTCAAAAGTTTCCGGAGCGATTTCAAAATCGAGCTGAGTTGCAAAACGCACTGCCCGAATCATCCTCAATGGGTCATCCGAAAAAGTAATATCCGGATCCAATGGAGTACGCAAAATACCGGCATCCAAATCTTTCATACCCTTAAAAGGATCCAACAACTCTCCGTAATTCTCTTTATTTAAAGCAAATGCCATTGCATTAACCGTAAAATCACGCCTATTCTGATCGTCTTCCAAAGTTCCGTCTTCCACCACCGGCTTCCGGGAATCTTTCCTGTACGACTCTTTACGTGCCCCCACAAACTCAATCTCCATATCCTTATATCGTAACATAGCCGTACCGAAATTCTTGAAAATACTGACTTTGCTTTTTACTTTTTCCGCCAATATTTCAGCTATCGCAATCCCGCTGCCGATAACGACCACGTCGATATCCTTACATTCCCGATGAAGATAATAATCCCGTACAAACCCGCCGATAACATAGGCTTTTACTCCTTGTTCATCGGCAATCTCCCCAATCGTTCTGAAAATGGAATTATTCAACTGTATCATATTCCGCTATTACCTGCTTTTTATTTTAACTCTCTTAAATAAAGCTGTATGGTATTCTCCAAACCGAAATAAAGCGCATCCGATATCAGTGCATGCCCGATAGATACCTCTGCCAAATTACCTATATTTTTATAAAAATAATTCAGATTCTTCAAATTCAAATCATGTCCGGCATTTACCCCTAACCCGAATTTACCGGCCTCCATAGCAGCCGCATAATAGGGTGCAATCGCTTTTTCTTTATCGGCTTCATAACCGGCAGCATACGCTTCCGTATACAATTCAATACGGTCTGCCCCGGTATCGAAAGCATGCCCTACCATCTCTACCAATGGTCCTATAAAAAGAGAAACTCGGATTCCTTCTTCTTTGAAAACTTTAACGATATCCGTTAAAAACGCTTTATTATTCTTCGTATCCCAGCCGGCATTCGATGTAAGGGCCGTAGGAGGATCCGGCACAAGAGTAACCTGCGCCGGATGTACCTCTGTCACAAGGGCGATAAATTCCTTCGAAGGATATCCCTCTATATTAAATTCCGTCGTCAATACCTTTGCCAGATTCCTAACATCGTTATATCTGATATGTCGTTCATCCGGACGCGGATGTACCGTTATTCCCTCTGCTCCGAAACGTTCACAATTAATCGCCGCCTGTATTACATCGGGCATATTGCCTCCCCGAGAATTGCGAATCGTCGCAATCTTATTGATATTTACACTTAATTTCGTCATAATTTATAATTTTGTGACTGTAAAGTTATACAAATAATGATTATTTAAGAAATTGTTTTACGAAGTAACGAAAAGCCATTTTGCAATACAGAAATTCCATTCAGTTCCCGAATAAAACGGACATTACCGGACAACTTTGGAATATCTCTATAAATTAAGATTATTTACAATAATTTCATTTAAATCAAGTTTATATTAATAACGGTTTATTTTGCAACTCTACGATATGAGAATAGGCATCTACACCAGCGGAGGAAAATATCTCAGCAAAGAAGAACTTACAGAGTTAATCGAACTTTGCAACAAAGAAAATATCCTATATTCATTCAATTACGAATATTCCGATTATGCAAACCGGAATTTCGGATATATACTTCCTGCTTATCATAATGCAAAAAATATACCTGCCGATACCGATTTTATGCTCAGTTACGGAGGTGACGGAACTTTTTTGCACTGTATAGCCATGCTGGAATCGCGGCAAATCCCTATTATCGGAATTAACAGCGGACGCTTGGGATTTTTGGCATCTGTCCGAAAAAACGGGTTGGAACAGGCTATAAAATGTTTGCTGGAACATAATTATACTTTAGAAAAACGCTCCATGCTGCGTGTAAGAGGTGATTTTAAAGAGCCTCTCATCTCTTCCGATGCCTTCAACGAATTTACATTGCAGAAAAACGGCCTTAATATGATTAATGTCGAACTGCACATCAACGGAGAATATGTAGCCAATTACATGGCCGATGGGCTGATTATTTCCACCCCGTCCGGTTCTACCGCTTATTCCATGAGCGTAGGAGGCCCCATCATATCTCCGTCCTGCGACTGTTTTATCATAAATCCGATTGCCCCCCACAATCTGACCATGCGCCCTTTAATCGTAAACTCAACGAGCCAATTATCCTTAAGCGTTACTACCCGAAACAAAAATTGTATCGCCACATTGGACAATCGCGCTTACACTGTGGACAACAAAGCCCGTTTTACCATAGGGCTGTCTTCAAACAATATTTCTATGGTGAAATTACCGGACAGCTCTTTTTTCGATACGTTAAGGCAAAAATTAATGTGGGGGACGGATATAACCAATTCTAAATAAAAAGCTCCAAAAGGATTGCCGTATGCAGGATGAAAATTCGGAAGCGCTTATGGTAACCTGATATTTTTTTATATATTTGCACAACTAATAAAACAGTGCAAGAAGACTCGGTAAAATAAAATGGATATAACAAAAATTCCCCGTCACGTTGCGATTATTATGGATGGGAACGGACGGTGGGCAAAAAGCCAGGGGAAACCCCGTATAGAAGGACATTACCAGGGAGTTGCTTCTGTCCGTACAGCTATACAAGTTGCATTGGACACAAACATAAAATACCTGACCATATATGCTTTTTCAAAAGAAAACTGGGGACGTCCGAAAGACGAAGTGGACGGCTTAATGGAACTGTTTTGCAAAACTATTGCATTGGAAATCCCCAACTTATACGAACAAGGCGTATGTGTCCGCTTTTTGGGAAGCAGAAAAGAATTAAATCCGGAGGTCTTGGAATCCATTGCTCTGAGTGAACGGGAAACTCAAAATAACAACCGGCTGTTTTTAAATGTTGCTCTTAATTACAGCGGACGGGCAGAACTGACTGAAGCTGTAAAGCAAATCGTTGCAGACACAGAAAAAGGGTTAGTTAAACTTTCCGAAATTGACGAAAATACCGTTTCTTCCCATTTATACACACACGGAATACCCGACCCGGATTTATTAATCCGGACAAGCGGAGAATACAGGATAAGTAATTTTCTTCTCTGGCAATCGGCTTACAGCGAATTTTATTTTACAGAAAAATATTGGCCGGATTTTACAAAAGAGGAATTTTTAAAAGCATTGGAACACTATTCAACCCGAAAAAGAAGATACGGATTAACGGACGAACAAAAATAAACTTTTCCGTTATCCGTTTACGATATATAAATTATATCTTTTAAACACTTGAAATATTTGAAGGAAAAATAATTTGTACGCATGAACAACATAAAAAGAGCTATATTTACTATCTTATTTGCAATATCTGCTTTACAAGGCTATTCGCAATTTAAAGATACAGTAGATATCAACCTTCCCACCCTTGACTATACTACATCAAAAAAATACAATATCAAAGATATTAAGGTTACGGGGGTTAAATATATCAGCCCCGAACTGATTATCAGCGCTTCCGGATTGAATCGGGGCGACAGTGTCTATCTTCCGGGCGATTATATAGCCAATGCGTTGCAAATGTTGTGGACACAACGTTATTATTCCGACATCAAAGCTATTGTCGAAACCGAAGGGGACGATGCTTATCTCGAAATCGTACTCAAAGAACGCCCCCGGGTATCTATTTGGAATTTTACTGGAACGACCAAAGGAGAACAAAGAGAATTGTTGGAGCGTTTGAATTTGCGGGAGCGAACAGAATTATCCGATTATGCCCTTAAAAACTCTACCGATATTATCAAAAAATACTATGCCGAAAAAGCGTATCTGAATGCGGAAGTAAATATCACACAACAAAACGACTCCATTCTCGATAATTTCGTAATCGTTACTTTCAATGTAGATAAAAAGAATAAAGTAAAAATCGGAAAAATCAACATCGAGGGGAACAAAGAACTATCGGAAAAGAAATTAAAATCATCCATGAAAAACACGCGGGAAAAAAGCCTGCGAAATATATTCAAAAGTAAAAAATTCTCTGAAAGCGAATTCGAGAACAGCAAACAGGAACTCGTAGATTATATGCAAAGTATGGGTTTCCGCGACGGAATGATCGTATCGGATACCGTGTACCCGCTCAATGAGAAACGATTAGGCATCGATATTAAAATAGAAGAAGGGAAAAAATATTTTTACCGCAATATCTCATGGATCGGGAATACGAAATATAACTCCGATTATCTGTCCTTAGTTTTGGGCGTACAAAAAGGCGATGTCTATGACCGGAAAAATATGATATACCGGTTAGGACTCGACGGTGAAGCCGCTGTAAAAGAAGACCTGAACGTAATGTCGCTGTATCTGAACGAAGGATACCTCGCATTCAACGTAGAACCGGTAGAAACCATAATCGAAGGCGATTCTATCGACATTGAAATCCGTATGGTAGAGGGTAACCAATTTACGGTAAACGATATCGGTATTTCCGGAAATAACCGGGTAAACGACCGGGTTGTACGACGTGAATTATACGTACGGCCGGGAGAGCTCTACGACCAATCCATGTTGATTACCTCAATCCGCCTTTTAGGAAATATGGGGCACTTCAATCCGGAAAAAATACAACCGGATTTACAACCCGTAGGTGATAATATGGTCGATTTAAGGTTTAACTTAGAAGAACAGCCCAGCGACCAATTCGAAGTATCCGGTGGTTGGGGGGGCGGAATGTTCGTTGCCTCATTAGGTATTACTTTTAACAATGTATCCGTTCGAAAAGCCTTTCAAAAAGGAGCATGGCGACCTTACCCTTCCGGGGATAACCAGCAGGTAAAAATCAACGTCCAATCCAACGGTTCTTACTATCAGGCCGTATCGTTGAGTTTTCTCGAACCATGGCTCGGAGGTAAAAAACCGACCTCATTCTCCGTATCCATGTACTACTCCTCCGAATCGGACGCAATCTATTTCTGGGAAAGAAGTAGCAGCCGTTTCCGTACTATTGGTGTCAGTGTAGGATTAGGAAAACGTTTAGCATGGCCCGACCCCTATTTCACGTTATCGGGTGAACTTTCTTATCAAGCTTATAACCTGAAAGACTGGGATTATTTCTTAATACGAAACGGACAATCCAATACAATCGCTATTTCGGGAACTTTAATGCGTAATTCCACCGATGCACAAATATATCCGCGCACCGGCTCCGAAATGTATGTAAAATTAACACTTACCCCACCCTGGTCGTTATTCAACGGAAAAGATTATTCTAATCCGAATATGCCCAGCAATGAACGTTATAAATGGATAGAATACTATAAAGTAAATGCCATGGCACGGTGGTACCTTCCCATGTTAAGCAACAATAAACTCGTATTGATGACTCGGGCGGAGTTCGGTTATTTAGGTGCTTATAATCCGGATAAACCCTCTCCTTTCGAAGGATTCTCCATGGGGGGTGACGGAGTTACCGGTTACAACCTGTACGGTATTCAGGATATTGCATTGCGCGGTTATGAATCGAACGCTTTAACCCCATACGCAAGTTCGGGGAGACAGGCTAAAATATACACCAAATACGTTGCCGAATTGCGTTACCCGGTTGTAATGCAACCATCGTCGACTGTATATTTCCTTGCATTCGCAGAAGCCGGAAACGCATTCTACAACTGGAAGTCATTCAATCCGTTCGACTTGAAACGTTCGGCCGGCGTAGGCCTGCGGTTATTCTTACCAGTTGTCGGGTTATTCGGTATAGACTGGGGATACGGTTTCGACAGAGTTAACGGTTCGGACAGTCCGAGCGGTGGTAAAATTTCCTTCTCATTCGGACAAAACTTTTAAGACATTACAATACCTCGAATTAACTTAGGCATCAAATATGTATTGCATATTTTCAATATTGTAAACAGTTTAGGAGGAATATATTATGAAAAAGATATTTTTAATTATAACTGCATTGTTAGTCGCCTCATTAGGGTATGCCCAACAAGGGAAATACGCATATGTATATAGCGAAAAAATATTCAAGGCTATTCCAGAATATCAGGAAGCTATAAAAACCCTTGAAGAATATGCCAAATACGGAGAAGAACAATCCAAAGAAAAATTGGAAACCGTAAAAGAGATGTATGAAGATTACGTTAAGATAGAGCATGCCCTTTCTAACAGTATGAGAATACAGCAAAGAAACGAAATTATCGCTCTGGAAAAGGAGGCAAATAAGTATCAATCCGATTTTTTCGGCGAAAACGGGGCCATGAGCAAAAAGCAGCAAGAACTAATGAAACCTATTGAAGACAAAGTACTTGCAGCGGTAAATGAATTGGCTGCTGAAAAAGGTTTGGATTTAATATTCGATTTATCTATTGCAAAAATTACGATATTTCAATCAAATTCATTAGATTTGACAAATGAAGTTATAAAAAAGTTAGGATATTAAAATTCCTGCTTACAAATATTAACGAATTTCAAGTTATTAACGTAAAATATTTATTATGAAGAAATTTTTATTGCTGTCTGTTTGTGCTGCTGCATTTTGCATTACTTCAGAAGCAACAGCGCAAACATTTAAGGCCGGACGTGTTAACATGCAAAGTGTTGTAATGTCATTGCCGGAAACAGATTCTGCACAAGTTAAAGTGGAAGCTTACGCCAAAGAACTGGAAGAGCAAATGGAAACTATGCAGGTCGAATACAACACGAAACTGGAAGACTATAACAAAAACAGAGAAACTTATTCAACCACTATCGCAACACAAAAAGAAAGAGAATTAAGCGATTTAGGACGAAGAATACAGGAATTCGGCCAGACAGCACAAGAAGATTTGACTAATGTTCAAATGGCGGCAATGTCCCCTATTATTACAAAAGTAAACAACGCAGTTGAAAAAGTAGCTAATGCGCAAGGATTGACCGTCGTATTCAATATGGCTGATGCTTCGACTCCCGTTTACATGAATCCTTCCTCTGTAACCGATATTACCGAAACAGTAGTAAAAGAATTGGGAGGAACATTAAAATCAGCCAGCACAACTGCTCAATAATCGATAAAATATTTAATTTAGAATATAAAACGACAGGTTAATAAACCTGTCGTTTTCATTTAAATTTCCATTAATATTGAATCAAAATCCCATTTAATCTATCGAAAATAATTTTTCATTTCCGCTAATTCTATAATACCTTCCCATATTTTCTTACTCCTCTACATTAATAAAACATCTTTTTAAAAATAAAAGCGGAATTATTAAATAATCCGCTTGAAAAATTATCCCATATATACTTCAACAGCACACAGCTATTCTTTAACCATTTTTTCCTTTTCCGATTTCTTTTCCGTATGACGCAACTCTTTTGCATCTACATAAAAAATAATATCTTCCGCGATATTCACACACCTGTCCCCCATTCTTTCCGTACGGCGGATAGAAGCATATAAATCGAAACATTGTTCCAGCTTTTCCGGATGCTCCTGGCAATAAGCAGCCAACACTTTTACCGCATTTCTATTGATTTCATCGACTAAATTGTCTTTACGGAATACCCGAGCCGCAATTACCGTATCTTCAGCAGCCAATGCCTTTTTACAAAGTTCGAACATAGCCTGCACCTCGTTGAACATCTCTACCAATCGCAAAGATTTTATCAACTCCGCATCTATTTTTTCTTTCTGCCCAAGTAATACATATTTGGCTATTCCTTCTGCAAAATCGCCGATACGCTCTATATTATTATTTATTTTCATTAAA
>DVIX01000089.1 GCA_018710935.1 Candidatus Avirikenella pullistercoris
CCGTCAACACCCCTGTTATACGATATACCGCACTTTCACGCCCCCAGGCCTTATCGGCAAGAGAACTCCCCATAGCCACCATAAAAGTCACATATGTCGTGGAAAGCGGTAATTTTAACGAAGTAGCCGTAGAAATCAACAATGAAGCGACCGTAAGATTTACCGTTGCCCGTATCAAATCGAACGAAGCTTTATTTTCAAGTTCACCGTCGATAGGCACAAAACGGCTCTTTACAAAACCCTGAACTCTTTGAGGAATAAATTTAACAAGATTTTTATTGAAATTTACAGCACTCCTTACAATAGCACGGGATACCGACGTTGAACCGAAACGCTCCGCTCCGGCATCCTGCCGCGCCAGGTTTACCTCTGTTTCGGTAACATGCTGGGCACGTTTGGAAAACCATAAAGTTATCGTCATAACAATCCCTGCCGCCAGCAAAATCAATGTGTCGGCAACAACCGGTTTTGCCAGATCTCCCATCATCATCGTCATATCTCCCGTAGCCGAAGCTATCTTATAGGAATCATAACCGGCCATAAATACTCCGATAAAATTCACCAAGTCATTGCCGGCAAAAGCGAGTGCCAAAGAGAAAGTCCCGGCAAGTACCGTAATTTTCAGAATATTTACTTTGCATACATGCTGAAAAAAAGCCATTATAACAGTCCATGCCGCACACATCATCAAGACGATAGTCCAGATATGTCCATTCAGATAAGCATACACCTCCGGTGAAATCAATGTCGTACCTTTCAACCCTTTAAACACGGCAAAATAAGAAATTGCCGTAAGGCCTATACCACACCAGAGCGCTCCCCAATAACGAAACGCTTTTGCATAACGGAATGAAAAAATTATCCGCGTCAGATACATGATAAAAGAACCGCATACGAACGCCACGACTACCGAAACCAAAATCCCGGAAATAATCCCCATAGCATTCCCGGCATTAATATATTCGGAAAGCCCGTGCTCCGCACCGCTCCATATCTTCACAGCCGCTACCGCCACTGCAGATCCCAATAACTCGAATACCAACGATACTGTCGTCGAAGTAGGCAGCCCGAAAGTGTTAAACATATCCAACAGAATAACATCCGTGAACATCACCGCAAGGAAAAGGAGCATTATTTCCGAGAAATTAAACATAGACGGGAAAAATACCCCGCTCCGGGCCACCTCCATCATACCACTGGAAAAAAAAGAGCCCAGCAGAATACCTGCCGAGGCTACTATCATAATAACATAACGAGGTGCAACTTTTGAACCGATTGCCGAATTAAGAAAATTAGTAGCGTCATTCGAAACGCCGACGATAAGATCAGAAACCGCTAATGCAGCAAGAATAACGACAATTACGGTAAATATACTTTCCATAACAAGGTTTCTCTTAAATTTAGTGCAAAACTAAATGAAAATTACATTTTAAAAAAATAATAACCATTTCTTAACATAAATTTAACAGAAAAAAGAAATTTACAGAACGTATATATCACTGATAATCAAAACACAGAAAAAATTTATTCCGAAATAAAATTATTCATTTTCCGCAAATTTATCCCGCTTCCTGCAATAATTTCCGATAAAGGCTTACAACCTGAGGTATCACCAAACAAATATCATCGGCTGTTATTATAAAATCGGCATAGGCAATCCGTTCCGTATCCGTCAACTGTTTAGCGATACGCGCCCGTACCGCATCTTCCGGAATCCCATCCCTTTTTACAGTACGCCGAATACGCAACTCTTCAGGAGCCGTCACCACAATAACTTTATCCATCTTATCCGCTAAACCGCTCTCTATCAGAATAGCCGATTCCAAAAATACTATATCGGAAGATTGCCGCCTACTCCATGCATCGAAATCGGCAAAAACAGCCGGATGAACGATTCCATTCAATTTTTTCAAAAGGTCAGGAACAGCAAAAACTTTCTGAGCAACATATTTGTTATTAAGTACTCCCTCACAATAAGCCTCCTCTCCCAAAAGAGCCGTAATATCGCCAATTATTTCCGGGGCGGAATTCATCAACCGTTTCGCTTCCGTATCGGTATAATAAACGGCACCTCCCAAAACCTCGATGATTTTGCATACCGTGCTTTTACCACTGCCGATTCCACCCGTAATACCAACCCTGATCATACGACAATCATTTCGTTACACTATTCTCAAAAACAGCGACATAAGCAGGTTCTACCGAAACAATCTGCACCCCTGGGGAAAGTCCTTTTACTTTCACCTCGTATTCATGTTCCCTGCCCGGAACTTCAGGCGAATCGCCGTCATATTCCACAAAGAAGCCGACATTCTCTTTTTTAAAATCGTTATAATAATTTTTCGCTACATTAAAAATTACTGTCACCGAAGCAGGAATAACCGTAAATCCGGTTGCTTCGCCGTTATTTTTTCTCGCATCGACCACTTCCACCGGCTTGGTAAAACGTACTTCTGTATACTGCTCTACCTGAATTTCATACCGGACATTCTTAACGGAAGAAGAAACAGATTCGACAGGGACCAAATCTATTATACCTACCAAATCATTACGCAACGACTTAATACTTTTTTCCTGCGTATAAACCGCATTCAACCGTTCCAAAACAGCAGCATCACCCTTCATCAATACCGAACAAGGCTCTATCACCGTTTTTCCCACTTGCATATATTGTCCTCTAAGATTCAGGGTAATATCGGGCACGACCGGCAACATCTTCTCTGCATAATTCACTGCATCTACGCGTACTGCATTATCCAATACCGACAACAATTCCAACCCTTTCAGCCTGCTTGCAATAGCCCGTTCCAAAGATCCTATATTGATATTATAAAAAGTATCGCCTTCTCTTCGGGTTATCACAACATCCCCAGCAGACAACGTTATGCTTTTAGCTCTTGGAAACAAACGCCCCAATAAAATCGCATAACCGTTCCCCCTCACCCGGCATTCCACATTGAAATATTCGTTGCTAAACCTCTCTCCGGAAGCATATACCCCCTCTATCCGTACCGGAACAATAATTTCATTGATATAAGTCGCATTCAGACGGTTCAAATACCACATTGCAGCAGCAATTACCAAACAGACAAGAAATTGCGGAGTACGAAAACTTTTCGTCGCCTTTTTTACTGATTCAAAAACGGACAAGAATGACATTTTATCTATTCATACCTTTTATGTATAGCAATAAGAGAGCGTACTCCTAACGGAACACCCTCTCTTTTAATATCTACAACAAATATTTACAACCTATTTTTTAGATACAGGTGCTGTTGCAGGATCCTTCATAATCATCGCTTTGTCGATCTTAATGTTCACGTTATTATCTACTTCCAAAACGACATAAATATCCCCTACCTCTTTTACCGTACCATAGATACCGCCTGCTGTCATTACTTTCATTCCTTTTTCAAGGGAATCGCGAAATTTAACCATCTCTTTTTGGCGTTTTTGTTGCGGACGAATCATAAAAAAGTACATCACAACAAAAATCAAAACCATCATCAAAAGGAACTGAATGCTGCCACCTTCTCCTCCAGTTTGTTGATTTAATGCAATAAACAT
This sequence comes from Candidatus Avirikenella pullistercoris, assembly GCA_018710935.1. Classification (GTDB taxonomy): domain Bacteria; phylum Bacteroidota; class Bacteroidia; order Bacteroidales; family Rikenellaceae; genus Avirikenella; species Avirikenella pullistercoris. The sequence goes on from DVIX01000089.1 coordinate 3,568, forward strand.
CGTGTTCATCATAAATAAATTTTAGTTTTATATTTAATTTTCATTACTTTATTTCACTTTCCAAATCTACCAAATACCGGCCGATATTCGTAACAACCGCTATCTCTGTAATCTGTTTGCCATTTTTTCCTTTAGAATCGAACATAAATTTAATCGTTCTCA
>DVIX01000090.1 GCA_018710935.1 Candidatus Avirikenella pullistercoris
AATGGAAATTGTGGATGACTTGTTTCGATAAAATGATGAATTTTTATGAAAGAGATTGTATTAATATATACGGATTGTTATATATATGGCGGAAGTGAACGTTTAATGGGGTCTCTTTTTCGAAATGAGAAAGTTAAGCAAGAATATTCTTTTAGATATGTTTATCGAAATCATCAGTTATATGAAAAGGGATTAAAAAGCGAATATTCTGCAGATGAGTTATCAGTTTTCAAAGGAATTAATGTAATATCTTTTGATACCTTATTTTATCGAATAAATAGGCTTAAATTGCCGAAAATGATCCAAAAAGGAATGAAGGTTCCTTTTTGGATCATTTCTAAATTAGGAATTTGTGATTTATATAATTTTTTTATTCAATATTTCTTTGTAAAACGGCTAAGACCAGATATTGTACATATTAATAATGGGGGATATCCGGCAGCCCAAACTTGTAGAACAATGGTTTTTGCTGCATGGTTGGCTGGGTGTCGTAGTATTGTTTTTCAAGTAAATAATCAGGCTTTGAAACCTAAAACTAAGTTAGAAGGTTTTATAGATAAAATGATTAATAAGCGAGTCGCTTATTTTATTACAGCATCCGAATTGGCAAAAAAAAATCTTGCTCAAAATAGAAAATTTCCTGAACATAAAATAATTCTTGTACCTAATACGGTTCCAGAAGAAACTGTGACAAAAGGACGAGAAGAAATATGTACAGCAATGAATATTTCTATTGGGCAATTTTTAATAACAGAAGTTGCATTTCTTGAGAGAAGAAAAGGACAGGCCTTGCTTATTCGAGCGATGGAAATTTTAAAAGAATCTTCCTTTGATATTTATGATAAATTATGTTTGCTTTTTGTTGGTTCCGGTATAGACAGGGAAAAATTGGAATCTATTGTAAATGAAAAAGAGATGCAAAATCATATTAAATTTGCCGGTTATTGTCCTGATTCTATTAATTATATTGCGGCTAGTGACCTTTTTATTCTGCCTTCGATTGAAAATGAGGATATGCCTCTGGTGATATTAACAGCGATGAAATTGGGGAAAACTATTATTTCTACAAATTTTGCTGGAATAAGGGAAGAGATTGAAGATGGTATATCCGGAATTTTATTGCCTCCCAATGAAAAGACATTGCCGAATGATTTAGCAAATGCGATAATGCAAATTTATAACGGAATCTCTTTTGGAAAAGAAGCTAAATTACGATTTCAATCAATGTTTTCTTCAAATATTTATGGATTGAAAATAAAAGAACTTTATAAATCATTAAAATAATGAGAAATATATTGCTTTTAGGAGGGTTTGGTTTTATAGGAACTAATATATTAAAATATATTGATTCAAAATTGTCAGGATATACTGTAACTGTTTTTGATAAATTACCGAAACATCCTTATGATATAACATTTAATTGTGTAAAAAAAATTTATGCCGGTGATTTTGGGGATACGGCTTCTTTGCGCCCTGTTTTTGAAAATGATAAATTTGATTTTATTATTCATGCTATTAGTTCTACAGTCCCTGCAACATCAAGTAACTTTCGGTATGATATAGAATCGAATTTAATTGCAACAGTCGAACTTCTCCGACTTTTGGTTGAATATGATCAAAAAAACATTGTATATCTATCATCGGGCGGAGCTATCTATGGGAAAACAAATGAGATGCAAAAACATAAAGAAACAGATAGTGCCTATCCTTTAAGTTCTTATGGAATTGTAAAATTAGCAATAGAAAAATATCTTTCTTTATTTTATGAAAGGTATCAATTAAGGCCTCTTATATTGAGATTATCCAATCCATTCGGACCGTATCATTTTTCGATGAAGCAAGGAATTATTAATGTGGCATTGCGTTCGGCCAAAGAGCATAAACCTTTTGTCGTGTGGGGAGATGGGAAGGCTAAAAAAGACTATATTTTTATAAATGATTTTTGCGATATATTGTTTAAATTGATTGAAATTTATCCCGTGAATGAGATTATTAATATAGGAAGTAGTCATAGTTTATCTGTAAATGATATTTTAAAAGAAGTTTCCAGATTATTTCCTACCTTTGTATGGAGTTACAAATCTTTTGAACAATTTGATGTTCCCTATTTTGAACTTGATATTCGCAAATTGTTGGCTTTAATTGGGGATTATCAGTTTACTCCTTTTGAAGAGGGATTGTTAGAAACGAAAAATTGGTTACTTAAATAAAATATACATGAAAGTAGTAATTCTATGTGGAGGATACGGGACGAGAATAAGGGATGTTGCTGAGAATATTCCTAAACCGATGATTCCGATTGGAGAAAGACCTATTATCTGGCATATTATGAAGTATTATGCAACTTATGGGTATATTGATTTTGTTCTTTGTTTGGGATATAAGAGTAATGTTATAAAAGATTATTTTTTAAATTACGAGCTTTGCGCAAGTGATATAACGATTGAACTTGGGGCTGGAAGGCCGAATTTAGGGCATGTCGATTTTCCTGAAGCAGGATGGAAAATAGTATTGGCGGAAACAGGAATTAATGCGATGACAGGTGCACGCGTGCGTCGTATAAAAAAATATATAGGGGAGGACCCTTATTTTATGTTGACTTATGGTGATGGGGTAGGCGATATTGATATTGATAAATTGTTGCAGTTTCATAAATCACATGGAAAGATGGTTACGGTTACAGGTGTTCGCCCCCCTGGAAGGTTTGGAGAGTTGAATGTGGCTGAGGATAATACTGTTTTAGGATTTAATGAGAAGCCTCAAGCAGGGGGAGGACTTATTAATGGTGGATTCTTTGTTTGTAACCGTGATTTTTTTGATTATTTGAGTGATGACGAAGGATTGGTTTTGGAACAAGACCCCATGAGGAATTTAGTTCGAGACGGGCAATTAAAAGTATTTGAACATCATGGCTTTTGGCAACCGATGGATACTTTTAGAGAATATAGTTTATTAAATGATTTATATAAAAATAATAAAGCTCCATGGGTAAAATGGTAAATGTTTTTTTTGGAAATATTTATTACGGTAAAAAAGTATTAATTACGGGAAATACGGGATTTAAAGGATCTTGGTTGACATGTTGGTTGTTGGAATTAGGGGCGAAAATATATGGTATATCGAAAGATATTCCGACAAGTCCGTCTATGTTTGAAGAATTGCATTTGAAAGATAGGATTGTGCAGTACATGGATGATATACGAGATAAAGAAAGAATAAAACGAATAATCGATGAAGTAGAACCGGATTTTGTCTTCCATTTAGCAGCTCAGCCAATTGTATCGTTATCGTATTCGGAACCTGTCGATACGATTAGTACGAATGTAATGGGAACTACTCATATTTTGGAAGCTTTGCGTTTATATAACAAACCTTGTTTTGTAGTAATAATTACAAGTGATAAATGTTATGACAATGTAGAATGGGTGTGGGGATATAAAGAAACTGATGCTTTAGGAGGTAAAGATGTTTATAGCGGTTCTAAAGGAGCTGCAGAAATTATTTTTAAATGTTATTATAATAGTTTCTTTAAACGACCTGATTGCCCGATTAAATTGGTGACTGCCCGGGCAGGAAATGTAATAGGTGGTGGAGATTGGGCATTAGATAGAATTGTTCCAGATTGTATGCGTTCATGGAGTAATAATCGATTTGTCGAAATACGTAGTCCAAAAGCAACAAGGCCTTGGCAACATGTTTTAGAACCGTTAAGCGGTTATTTGCAGTTAGCAGAACAGCTGTATAAAAATCCAGAATTAACAGGGGAAAGTTTTAATTTTGGGCCTCAAGCTGAATATAGCCACACAGTTCAAGAATTATTGGAAGATCTTAGCCGTTGTTGGCATTATAAGAATGCAAAAGAAGCATATCGTATTACAGGTGATATTAAATTTCATGAAGCCGGATTGTTGAAACTTAATTGTGATAAAGCTTTGTTCTACTTAAAATGGATGCCCACTCTCGATTATCATACATTAATTCATTTTACGGGTGATTGGTATTATGTTTTTTATCAACGTCATACAGATATGTTTGCTTATACAATTGAGCAAATTAAACGATATCAACAAATTGCTGAAGAAAAGGGGTTGCAATGGACAAAGTAATAGATGGGGTTTTTTATACAAACTTAAAGCAAATATATAATCCTAAGGGAGATGTGTTTCATGCAATGAAACAGAGCGATATAGGGTTTAATGGTTTTGGAGAGGTATATTTTTCATCAATTCATTATGGGGATATTAAACCTTGGAAGAAACATTTACATATGACGCTAAATCTTGTTGTACCGATAGGATGTATAAGATTTGTAATTTATGACGACCGGGAAAAAAGTCCTACAAAAGGGCTTTTTAATGAATTTACTCTTTCTCCTGAGAAATATTGCCGTTTAACAGTCCCTCCCGGAGTATGGATGGCATTTCAAGGTGTTGGAAGGGAATTGAATTTACTATTAAATGTAGCAAATTTAGAGCATGATCCGAATGAAATGGTCCGAATTGATTTGGAAGAAATAAAATATGGATGGTAAAAAAATTCTGATTACAGGAGCAACTGGATATTTAGGGGCTAGAATGTGTTTGCATTTAGCTTCTTGCGGATATAAGGTTACTGCATTATGTTATCCGGAGTTGCCAGAAAAAGAATGGTCCAGTCGTTTATATGATACAGTAGTAGGTGACGTTAGAGATACGGGATTATTGGAAAAATTGAGTGAAAAGAAATACGATGTTTTAATACATTTAGTTTCTTTAGATCATCATCAATCAACAGGAGATCCTGTGTTTGTAAGTTCTGTCAATATAACACCTGTATGGGATTTATTGAATACTTTTTCTAAATCTGGTCTTAACCAATTTATTTATTTTTCAACAGTTCATGTATTAGGACAGCTCCCTCCACAAATTATTGATGAAACTTATTCGCTTTCTCCTCTTTCTCCCTATGCTTTGACCCACTCGATTGGAGAACAAATTTGTAATTATTATAATCGTATTAGTGATATAAAATGTACTGTTGTGCGGTTATCAAATAGCTATGGTGCTCCTTTGTTTCCTAATAATAATTGTTGGTGGTTGGTTATTAATGACCTTTGTAGAATGGCATATAAACAACGAAAGATTATTCTTCACTCAGATGGAACTCCTATGAGAGATTTTGTTCATGGAAATGATGTTGTTGAAGCTATTCATAGGATTGTAGAAGCTCCGGAGGAAATGAAGTCGGAAATCTTTAATATTTGTTCAGGAGAAACATTGACAATATTGGAATTAGCCCAATTAATTCAAGAGATATATAATTCCAGATATATGGAGAAAATAGAGATAGAATATAAAAGGGGAAAAAATAATGATTCAAAGGTCCTTGACCGATATAGATTAGATAATAGCAAATTGTGTAGTTTAGATTTTAAGTTTCGATGGGACTTGAATAAAGGAATAAATGATTTATTTGATTATTTAGAAAAACATGCATTATGAGCGATGTTTTGTTTTCCATAATTATTCCTACTTATAATCATGCTCATCTTATCGAAAGGTGTTTGAATTCTGTTATTTCACAAACGTACCATAATTGGGAAGCTATTGTAATAAATAATTTTTCGGAAGATAATACAATTGAGGTTGTTGAACAGTTTAAGGATTCTCGTATCCGTTTAGTTAATTACGCGAATAACGGAATAATTGCGGCATCACGTAATAGGGGAATTTTAGAAGCTAAGGGAGAGTGGATTTGTTTTTTAGATTCTGATGATTGGTGGGCTAATAATAAATTGGAAGAATGTTTATTTTATTTGTCTAATTATGATATTATATATCATGATTTTTCGATATATCGGGAAAATAATATAAAAGTAGGAGCGGCAAAAAAGATAAAAGGAAGAGTTTTAAATGGAGATTTGATAGCTGATATGCTTGTAAATGGAAATGCTATTGTGACTTCTAGTGTTGTTGTGCGGCGAGATATAATAATGCAAGTAGGAATGATGTGTGAAGATAAAACTCTGGTGGGAGTAGAAGATTATGATTATTGGTTACGAATTATGAAATATACAAATCGGGTCAAGTATATTCCCAAACTGTTAGGATTTTATTATATCGGTCAAAATACTTCCGGATCAATAAAACAAATTGATAAATTAACGGCAATATATAATAAATATAAAAAGGAATTATCAGAATCGGATAGAATAAAGACATTTGTGCGAATCCGATATGATCAGGCCCGATTGTATCATATGAATGGTAATTTTATGTGTGCCCGGAAGGCATATATAGAAGCATTGAAAGGGAAATATAATGTTTGTAAAAGTCTTATTGGGTATCTGTTAACATTATTCCATTATCAATATTAAAGAATGCTAACTTTAACAGAAATATCATCAATAGTTGTTTATTTTTTATTTTTTCTTCCTTATTTGGGGATGGCTTTCCCTGCCTATATTATTGCATTGTTGTTGATAATTATAGCAATTCCAATTTTAAGAATAAAATTAAAGATATTTGATTTATTTTTTTTAGGGCTTTTTTTTCTTTTTTTCTTTCTAAAAATAGGACAGGTCGGAATAGGAACAGGGGAAGTTTTTTTACGTTATTTTTTCGGTTGGCTTTTGTTTTACTATTATTTTCGACTTACTAAAGCTAAGATCCATGTAGATAGATTATTGAAAATTTATTGTTTTTGCGTGATTATAGAAGCAATATTAATAAATACTATTTTGCCTCCTGTTTATTGGAAAAATTTTCCTGATTTAGAAATTGCAACTACACATGTTTCTGCTTTTTTTGGTTTTTTTCAACGTCCTTATAGTGTAGGTGGAAATGCTTCTGTTGCCAGTACAATACTATGTTTGATGTTATTTTATATTGAAAATCTTCGAAAAAAGGGCGTTCAATTAATAACGAGAGGATTAGAAGTCTTATCGGGAATTACAATAATATTGTTTGCTTCAGGAGTTGGAATGTGTATATATCTCATTTATTGGGCATATAAAAAAGATTTGTTTCTGAAACGTAGAAATATTATTTTATTAGTTTCTTTTATCGTAGTAGTATTAGGGTTTGCAATTTATGCAAGTACATTGTCTACAAGTAACATTTTAAGTAAATTATCTGTCACTTATTTTGAGTTTTTGTGGCAATTTAAAGCTATACAGATAGAAGAGACAGTATATGCTTTAAAACATAGTTCTTTTTGGCTTGGATTTGATTATCATGATAATTCGGGATTATTATTATGGAATGATTTTGCATTGCGAGATTTATTCCATTCTTTGGGAATAGGTGGGGTTTTATTTATGTTGGTTTTTCTTTTAGATAAAATAAATAAGTATAATTGGATAATAATAATTGTTGGGGTATTGGGATTATTGCATTACGGAGGAATATTTTCGATGTCAGGACAATTAATATTCGGTTATGCACTTGTCCTGAATTCAAAAACATTTAGTTATTATACGAAAGATGATTTGTAAGAAAAAAATATTGCATGTTATTGCGTACTGTAATGGAGGTGCCTCTAAGGTTGCCGAGGATATTATGTTAGGGACATGTAATGAATTTGATGAAGAATTCTTATTGTTTCAGGGGACAGAAAGATGTAGAATAGAATTATTAAAAAAACGGAATATCGAAGTATATACATTAAATTATAAAAACCGATTGAACCCATTTATTGTATTTCGGTTGAGAAGATATATGAAAGACGTGGATATTGTCCATGCCCATCAATTTCCTGCTTTATATTGGGTGGCAATAGCGTCTTTATTAATATTTAAGCCACCTAAATTGGTATTTACAGAACATGCAGCACATAATAACCGTCGAGGAAGGTGGTATTTAAGATGGATAGAAAAATTGATTTATCGGAGATATAATAAGATCGTAGGTGTTTCGAAAAGTGTCACTGAGAATATTCGAAAATGGATTGGAGATACAAATAAATTAGTTACAATATATAACGGAATCGATATTAGTGGAAATAGAAAATTGGTTTTCCCGATAAATTTAAAAAAACAATTTCCTTATCCATATCTTATTTGTATGGTTGGAAGAATATCGGTTGATAAAGATATTGATACACTTATAAATGCAATGTCTTTACTACCGTGTGAATATCATTTATTGTTAGTGGGTGATGGTGAGTTATTAGAAGAGAAGCAGTTAAAAGTAAAATTATTAGGAATAGAGAATAAAGTTTCTTTTTTAGGTTACAGAAAAGATATCCTTTCTATTTTAAATGAATGTGATTTATCTATCCTTTCTAGTTTTTCAGAAGGTTTTAGTTTAGTTATATTAGAAAGTCTATCCGTGGGAACACCTTGTATTGGGAGTTGTGTTAATGGTATTATTGATATTTTTACGGAAGACAATAGGATTTTCCTTTTCAAACAAGGAGATGCAAAAGAACTTGCAGATAAGATAAAGATGATGATTCATGCTAAAAATGATGAAAAAATTATCTCTCAAATTAGAGATATTTGTGTTCGTTATGATATTAATAATATGATTTTGAAGTATCTTGCAGTATATAAAGGTTTATTGAATAAATGATAAAAAAATTGTCTTATGAAATCTTATAAATACTTATTTGTTTATATACTTTTTCTTTAATTGAGATTATTCTGATATTTGTTAAATATTATAATTTTATTGAAATATTATAGAAATAATAAAATGTCAATTGATAATTAGGTAAAAACGATATTGAAATGAAAATAGCGATTATTGGAGGTAGCGGGTTTGTCGGTACGAGGCTTATCGATTTATTACATGATAAATATGAATTGATGAATATCGATAAGCGGGAGAGTCCCTTTTTTAATGATATCACGGTTATCGGTGATGTGAGGGATGTCGATCGTATGACGGAATTATTGAAAGGGTGTGATGCTGTAGTGCTTTTGGCTGCGGAACATCGTGATGATGTTTCTCCTGTATCGTTATATTATGATGTGAATGTAGGTGGAGCCCGTAATGTGTTGCAGGCTATGGATGCTAACAATATCAAGCATATTGTATTTACAAGTTCTGTCGCTGTTTATGGATTGAATAAAAGTAATCCGAATGAGGAATATCCTGCTGACCCGTTTAATAATTATGGAAAAAGTAAATGGCAGGCAGAGGAAGTTCTCCGGGAATGGTATAATGTATCTCCTCAGGAGCGGAATCTGAATATTTTACGTCCGACTGTGATTTTTGGAGAACGCAATAGAGGGAATGTGTATAATCTTTTGAAACAGATTTCCGGAGGAAAATTCCTTATGATCGGAAAAGGGGATAATAAGAAGTCAATGGCTTATGTGGGAAATATTGTGGCATTTATCGAATTTCTGCTTGGTAATAAACAGCAGGGTTATAATATATATAATTATATAGATAAACCGGACTTTACAATGAATGAGCTGGTTGACCATGTTAGTAAGGTCCTGAAAAAACATATTCCGGCGACTCATTTCCCTTATTGGCTTGGAATGTTGGGAGGATATGGGTTTGATTTATTAGCTGCGGTTACAGGTAAAAAATTGACAATAAGTTCGGTTCGTGTGAAAAAGTTTTGTGCGACGACTCAATTTGATGCTTCAAAAGTGCATCAGAGTGGATTTAAGGCTCCATATACGCTTGGAGAAGGCTTGCAACGGACATTGGAGTATGAGTTTGTGCATCCTCAGCCTGATAATATTACGTTTATTTCAGAATAATTTAAAAATCTGTTGTAAAACAGGCCCTTAACTATTTATTTTTCATAATCCAATCCATAACCCGGGAGGTTCGGGAGCCGCTAATGCCGGTTGAGGGACAGGTGCCGATACCTCTTAGTTCATTGACGATTGTTTGGATGAGCGGTTGTTGAATATGTTCGGGAGGAATAATTTCATAATGTTCAGTTTTTGCTTCACTAATTAATTGAATGGGAGTAAAAGCAAAAGTACTGAAACAAATTTTTCCTTTGTCTCCGATGATTTCAATGGAGTCTTGTCCTGCCTCTTTTGCTGTGACGAAACACCATTGGCCTGTTCCGATAACCCCTGATTTAAAACGGAAAACAGCAGAAACCGTATCGGCTACTTCATAAAGGTTTCCTAAGTTTTGGCAATATCCGGTTGCATCGGTAATCTCTCCGAGTAAATAATCGAGTATATCGAGAGTATGGGGCGCAAGGTCATAAAAATATCCATCTCCGGCTATCTCCTTTGTCAAGTGCCATGTCCGTTTATCGGGAAAAGCATCCGTTTCTTTTGGCGCTTCGTAATACACTACATTAACGGAAAGGATATTTCCGATTGCTTTTTCTTCCAATAACGATTTGACTTTCAGAAAATAGGGTAGTCCCCGCCGGTAAAAAGCCGTAAAAAGTTTTTGCCCTGTTTTTTCGGATACGGTTATCATTTCCTTACACTCTTCATAATTCATAGCCATAGGCTTTTCTACATAAACAGGTTTCCCTGCTTCCATTGCCATAATGGCGTATCTTTTATGGAGGTATGGCGGAGTAGCGACATAGATTGCGTTGATATCCGGATCATTAATCAGTTGTTCTGCATCCGTATAATATTTGGGGACACCATGTCTTTTTGCAAAGTCTTCTGCTTTGGCAGCATCTCTTCGCATAACGGCAGTTAAAGCCGAATGGTTTATTTTATAAAAAGCAGGTCCGCTTTTCTTTTCACATACTTTCCCGCAACCGATAATTCCCCAATTGATAGTTTCCATGGCAAAATTTTATGTAATAACTCTGTAATATACGAAAATAAAATATATAAATATTCATCAATGTAAAAAATTAGAATAATTGTATGATTATATCAATGGAATAGTTCAATGTATATCGGCTGCTCAACGAGTTAATTTTGAGAAATGGAATATTTTGAACACTAATGTCAATGTGGAATATATTACGTTGGGAACATGGGAGAATGAGGTGAATTATATAAAAGACTTTTTGATGAAAAGGGTTGAATATTTGGATAAAACAGAAGTGGAAAATTGGTAAATCCAGATAATAAACGTAAAAAATCCGGTTAATTTTTTAACCGGATTTTTTAGTTCTTTAAAAAGACGATCTGTTAAAAGTCTGTTTCTTGGCGGATGAATGTTCCGTCTGTCGAATAAAGCAGATTATACCCGCCGGTAACGGAAATTTCGTAGCCGCCTATCTCTTTTTCTATTTTATAAGGAACAGCTTGAGGATAGTTAGTTGCTATATGAGAGGCAATGGCAGCAGGAATGAGCCCTGCCGGCAAAGAAGAAAATTTGCAATCTACGCTGGTCCATGTACCTGATTCGTTGAAATCCAATTCTGTTCCGTTTGCTAACATGACTTTGTAATCTCTTTTCCCGTCATCTTTTTCCCGTTCGACGAAAACGACTTCCTCTGATGAAAAGTACTGATTGACGAATGCCTGAGCTGCTTCCGGCAATTTACCGAAACTAATCTGTTTCTCGTCGTCGCAACTCTGAATGGATAAAATTCCGGCAAGTATAGTTAAAAATATGAAAATTTTGTTTTTCATGTCGTTCATTATCTTCTTAAAATGTTAATCGATTCTTCCTTGTGTATCTATATTTAGTTTTATTTCCTGATTACCGCCTTTCAACTCGATTCGGTAAAATTCTCTGTTGGGATTTTGAATAAATTCAATGTCGTCTATTCGGTATGAACCGTATTGTGAATTCCGGATGGCTGCCGATACCGTTTCCGGTAACTCATTGTAACGGATGTCCCATTCTGTTTTTACCCATATATCGGCTCCGTTGAAATAGACACTTTTTTCATGGGATTCATGAAATACCTCCACTTCGAGCAGGCCGTCATCGTAATCGTATTCGAGTACATTCGCTCCCGGATATTTTTGGGAAATAAACTGGGTGACTTGCTTGTCCAATAAAGAACTATTATTTTCACTGTTCCCGAAGTTCCCGTCGCCCGGAGCAACGATACTTAAAGATCCTTCCGGAGTTATATCCACTTTTACATCGCCGGCAGCCGATTCCAGATCGAACCGGTAATAGTTTTTAGTAGAGGTTTGGTAATAGTCGATATCGTCGATACGGTAGCCGGCATATTCAGAACTGGAGAGGGCTTGTAGAACCAGTGTTGGAACTTCGCTGCGGCGTATCTCGGTTTTAGTATATAACCAGTTGCCAGAAGTATTGAAAAGCAATTCCCTGCATGTCGTTCCGTCTAATAGTTCGATCTCGGTCATGTCTCCTTCCCGATCGATATCTAAAATACGGGCGTTGGGATAATTGGTCCGAATGTAATCCTCGGCTCCTGCCGTAGGCTGGGCAGGAATATAATCGCTATAATCGTAATCGGAGGCTGCATCGGCGATTTTTTTTACCAATATGCCGTCGGATGAGTAATAAAGGTCTATTTCCGAGTCTGTTCCTTCGTTTTCTCCTTCTATTTCTATGACATAGATGGTTTCCGTACTCTCTCGTTCGAGCAGATCGATGTCATCGACCTGCCATGCGGCATATTCGCTCCCGCTGAATGCTGTTTTTACAGCTTCCGGTAATGCACTGAACGGAATATCGGTTTCGGTCATATACCATTTGCCGGAATTGTCGAACCATGCGGCAGCTCCTGTCTGTGAGGAAGAATTGAATTCTGCTATGGAATATCCGTTTTTTATTTTCCACCTGACATCGGTTGCAGAAGGATATTTATCGAACAGAGCGGCTTGTGCTTGAGGAGTTACGACTCCTTGTCCGTTTCCTGAATCGTTTTTTTCACAACTGTATAGCCCTAAAACGGCTCCTGCTGTTACTATACTGTAAATTGCGTTTTTAATCATTTCTTTTTAAAATTTAATCGTCGATATCGATGATGTAAAAATTTTTATTGAAAGTCAGTTCTAAACCATTGGTAAGTTTTACCTCGTATTCACGTTTGTCCCAATCGATTTGGACAACCGATGCATCCGGGTAATTTTGCGATATGTAATTCGCTATCTGCGACGGGATAACAGCTGGCGGAACAGTTGCATATTTGCAATCTACCTCTTTCCATTCGCCGTTTTTAAAGAAGTCTATTTTGGAGCCGTTCGTAAATATTATTTCGTATGTGGTTTCCATAAATTCCCGTTCCATTTTTGCCAGGGAGATTTTTTCTCCGGGGAAATGTTGCTGGATGAATGCCTGAGCGTTTTCCGGTAATTGGTTAATGGTGATGGGACGATCGGTTTCAGCTTGTACTGTAGTTCCGAAAGCCAATAATGCAATAGTGAAAATTATAACCTTTTTCATAACATTTCAAAATTTAGGATTTATACGATGTCGTTCCTTGATACAAAGTTTCAACATGATTTTGAAATGAATTTGAAATTTCTGAATTTATTGAAAATTTTATGGCCAGGTGACGGAAAAATGGTGTTGCTTTCCATAAAAATCGTACGCTATCTGTAAACAGTAATATTTTCCGATAGCATCTGCTAATGCTAAACCTAAGCCTGTAGAACCTTGTTTCTTGGCTCCCTGATAGAAACGTTCGAAAATGTGTTCTGCATCGAGCGGGGTTTCTCCGTCGTTGGCGATAGTCAGTGTACGGTTCGTAACAGTTATCGCTATATGACTGTTCTTGGCAGTATGCAGATAGGCGTTTTTTAACAGGTTGGTAATCAGAGTTCGGGCTAATGACTCATTCATCTGTACGGTGAGCGGGTTATCGTATGTTGCCGTACATCGTATCTCTTTCGATTCGTAAATTTCATTATAAAGGGCGATCTGTTCCTGTATGAGTTCGGGAATATTTATCTCCTTGCTTTCGGGAAATTGGCCGTTGTCTATTTTAGTAAGTAATAATAAGGTTTTGTTGAGCCGGACGATATGCCCCAATGTCTGTTGCATTTTTAACAACTCTCCTATTTGAGCTTCGTTGAGGTCAGTGTTGTCCAATATCCATTCGATTCGGTTGCCCAGTATCGCTAATGGAGTTTGTAGTTCATGCGAGGCATTTCCGATAAATTGTTTTTGCCGGTCGAAAAGCTCCTCCGAGCGGGTTATCGCTTGTTGGGCTGCCGTATTCAATTTGCGGAATTCGGAAATTGTGGTATTATTCGGGACAATCGTATTATTTTGTCCCGGAGTATAATTGTCGAACCATTTCAGTAAAGCGTACAGAGGCCTCATACTGCGTTGAAATACCCAGATAGTCAATCCGATGACTGTTATAAGTAATAAAATATAGAGAAAAATAATCCAATTCAGTATGGCATCGAGGAGATCGTCTTTTTCAAAAGTAGGTGTAGCTACCTGCAATTCATAATATTTACCGTCGTTGTCTTGAAAGATAGTCGTGAGAATACGTGCGGGTTCCGTTTCGTCTTTTTCCGGAATATAGATTTCCGCATCGTAATAGTCGATGTGCGGATGTTCCAGTGCATAAGTCTCGTCGACGGGAATGATTGAATAGCTGTTATTGGAACCGTTGTTTAAAGAAGGAAGTTCTCTTCCTGCAAGCATCCGCATAATGATCAATTCCGAATAATCTTCCAGCGTATCGTCGGCTTCGTCGTTTATTTCATCGACCATTGTGAAATAGAAAAGGGTCGCCCATAAAGCCATGAGCGGCAGTAAGACGAGCGATAAGCGTAAAGCGATACGGTAAATGAGTTTCATAAGCAATCGAAAATTATTCCGTTTCGGGAAGGATAAGTTTATAACCGAATCCGTAAATGGCTTTTATTTCGATAGAGGCCTTTGCTTCGGTGAGTTTGCGGCGCAGGTTTTTCATTTGTGCATATACGAAATGGAAATTATCGGCCTGGTCGGCATGGTCGCCCCAAACTGCTTCCGCCAATATGGATTTATCCACTAAATGGTTCGGGCGTTGCATAAAGTAAAGAAGAATATCGAACTCTTTTTTTAACAGAAGAAGCTCTTTACCTTCAACCGTTACACGACTACTTTCCGGTTCGAGCGACACATTGCCTGCTGTCAATGTCAGGTTGCCTCCGCTTTTACCCCGCCGCAGCACGCTTTTGATACGGGCTTTGAGCTCTGCCGTATGGAATGGTTTGGGCAAATAATCGTCTGCCCCCTGTTCCAGTCCGAAAACTTTATCTTCGAGAGAATCCCGCGCGGAAATAATAATGACATTGTCCCGCTTATTCTGTTTTTTGATATGTTCTAATAATCGTAAACCATTGCCGTCGGGCAGCATAATATCCAACAAAATACAGTCGTAACTGTAGCCTGCGAGTTTTGCATCGGCTTCGAAATAGGTCGATGCCGTTTCTACCACATAACGTTCTTCGGTTAAAGCCCTTTGCATTACTTCCCGTAATGAGGGTTCGTCTTCTATTATCAGTATTTTCATACTACGAATTTAGGTACTTAATTTTGTAGGGAAATTGAAATAGTAAAATTAATGGGACAGAACCGGCAAATAACGGGTAGGGCAGCAGTCTTTAGGTATTTTCGGGGTACAGGGCAGAAAATATCTTGAAAAAGGAGTTATGCACATAATTTTTAGTGTTTTCGTACTACGGAGTTTAAATATATAAAATAATACTGTTCTCGGTGTCTGTAAAAAATAAGTTATGTGTTTTTTTAAGAAGTTCATGGTGAAATAGAATAAAATTTTATAATTTCGTGGCGCAAGGTTTTCCTTATGAATTCATTATGAGGAAATAAAAGGGAATGCCGTGAGAATCGGCAACAATACCCGTTGCTGTAAGTCTTGCCCTGTAAAGGGAACTTCGCACACTCTGGCCACTGGTCGTATGACCGGGAAGGCGTAGCGGAGAAGACGAGTCAGAAGACCTGCCTTGTGATAACAGCGGTTTGCCCCTGCGGGATAACAGGGAGTGTAATTGGCTCGGAGATAACGGTTGCCGTTTTTTTCATTTCTGATAAGTCAATGCGTGGGGTAAATCGTATAAATTTAGATTTAACCCGAACGAAATGAAATTTATACGAATTGCATTGCCGATAAGAAGAGGCATGAACAGTGAGGAAAACCGGATTTTGTTTCTCCTCCTTCTTTTTTCTCTTTTTGTGCCGTTTGTGTCAGCCCAGTCTCTGCCCCCTCTTTCTCAGGAACAGCAGGACAGTATATACCGAAGTTATGATGTCGATGATGTAGTGGTGTATGGAACGAAACGTTTGCCGAAAATTATTCCTGCCCAGGAGCTTGCCGGGATAGAGTTGAAACGGTTGAGCGTAGCTTCCGTAGCCGATGCAATCCGTTATTTTTCGGGAGTTCAGATAAAAGATTACGGTGGAATCGGAGGTCTGAAAACGGTCAATATCCGAAGTATGGGAACGCAACATGTAGGGGTGTTTTACGATGGTATTCAGTTGGGAAATGCGCAGAACGGACAGATAGATTTGGGACGGTTCTCTTTAGAGAATATGGAGGCTATCTCTTTATATAACGGACAGAAAAGCGTTATCTTTCAATCTGCCAAAGATTTCGCTTCTGCCGGTTCTATTTATATGACGACTAAAACGCCTCGTTTCGAGGGGGATAAAAAATATAACCTGAATGTGTCGGTAAAGACCGGTTCTTTCGGGACGGTCAATCCTTCCGTATTGTGGGAACAACGAATCGGCAAAAAGGTAAGCAGTTCTCTGAGTGCCGAATATATGTACACTACGGGACGTTATAAATTTACTTATGCCAAAAAGAACGGGTATGATACGACAGAGGTACGCCGAAATGGAGATGTACGTGCCTTGCGTGTGGAATGGGGGCTGTTCGGGCAGATAGAAAAGGGGGAGTGGAGAACGAAAGCCTATTTTTATGATTCGGAGCGAGGTTATCCCGGTGCATCTGTTCGGGAAGAACCGGGGAAATTCAAACACGAAGACCGGCAGTGGGACCGAAACTTCTTTTTTCAGTCTTCGTTCCGAAAAACGGTTAGCGGATTATATAGCGTGATGCTGAACGGAAAATATGCATATGATTACCTGCATTATCTTTCCGATCCCCGGTTAGACGTGACTACTATGTATGTAAATAATCATTATTATCAACAGGAGGCCTATTTCTCATTCGTAAACGGATTTACCTTTTTCGATTGGTGGAATGCCAACTTATCGGCCGATTTTCAATGGAATACACTGGATGCCGATTTGGTGAATTTCGCTTATCCTCAACGTTATACGGTACTTACTGCGCTGGCTACTTCTTTTCAGTTTAAGAAATTCAGTTTACAGGCAAGCGTATTGCATACTTATCTGAGGGATAAAACCAAAGCGATAGGGGAAGAAGCTCCCGAAAAAAGCCGGTTTACACCGACCGTAGTGATGTCGTATCGTCCTTTTGCCGGAAAAGACCTCCGGTTCCGGTTTTTTTACAAACGGATTTTCCGAATGCCTACATTCAACGACCTTTATTATACGTTTATCGGCAATAAGCAGCTGAAACCCGAATATACGACGCAATACGATTTAGGAATAACCTATACTAAAGCATTCGGAGGAAAAGGATTGGCTTATTTGGATATTACCGTGGACGGTTATTTCAATCAGGTGGATGATAAAATTATTGCGATGCCTACGTCCAATCAGTTTCAATGGACGATGGTAAACCTCGGATATGTGGAGATAAGGGGAATCGATGCCGCAGTGCAGGGAACATGGCAGATAGGAAAAGCCCAACTGACCACTCGCCTGAACTATACCTACCAGAAAGCGCAGGATTTTACGGACTCGGGGAGTGAATGGTACGGAGGGCAAATTCCTTATATCCCATGGCATAGCGGTTCCGTTGTCGTGGGAGGCAATTACCGGACTTGGGATTGGAATTACAGTTTTATTTATACAGGAAAACGGTACGAAGCGGTAGCCAATATTCCTGAAAATTATGCTCAGCCCTGGTACACGCACGATATGTCGTTGTCTAAAAGATTCCCGTGGAAAAAAGCGGAATTGCGTGTTACGGTAGAGGTGAATAATATTTTTAATCAGCAATACGAGGTCGTACAGTGTTATCCCATGCCGGGAACGAATTTTAAAATTAAATTGAACGTTACGTTATGAAAATGAATCTGAAATTGTTTTTATTGTCGTGTTTTTGTTTGTCGGTATTCGTTTGCTGCCGGAAAGGAGAGCCGATAATTCCTTCGACGGATACGGATACCGGAACGGCAAATTCCGGAACAGTGAAGGGGTTTTTCCTGCTGAATGAAGGAAATATGGGCAGTAATAAAGCTACGTTGGATTATTACGATTTTGAAACGGGAATATATACCAAGAATATTTATGCGGAACGCAATCCCGGAGTAGTAAAGGAATTGGGGGATGTAGGCAACGATATTCAAATTTATGGAAGTAAGTTATATGCTGTTATTAATTGCTCCCATTTTATAGAAGTGATGGATGCGAGGACTGCGAAACATATCAAAGCCGTTTCTGTTCCTAACTGCCGATATATCGTTTTCCATGATAAATATGCTTATATAAGTTCGTATGCCGGTCCGGTACAGATTGACCCGAATGCACGTTTGGGGTATGTTGCCAAGATGGATACGACCGATTTGGAAATATTGGAGGAATGTGTGGTAGGGTATCAGCCGGAGGAAATGGTAATCGTAGGAAATAAACTTTATGTGGCCAATTCGGGAGGATACCGTGTCCCCAATTATGATCGTACGGTTTCGGTGATCGATTTGAATACGTTTACGGAGTTATATAAAATCGATGTAGGGATAAATTTGCATAGAATGGAGCTGGACCCTTATGGCAATATATGGGTATCTTCACGCGGCGATTACTATAATGAAGGTTCCAAAACATACGTAATCGATTCGAAAACGGATAAAGTGACGGATGTTTTTCCGGAACTGCCGAACAGTAATATGACGATATGCGGAGATTCCTTATATGTGTATAGTACGGAATGGAGTTATATTACGAGTAAGAATACCGTTTCTTATGCGATTGTCGATACGAAAAAGAAAGAGATCGTTTCCCGTAATTTTATCAAAGACGGTACGGATGCAGCGATAGAGGTCCCTTATGGAGTAGCGGTCAATCCCGACACTCGGGAAATTTTTGTGACCGATGCTAAAAATTACGTGACTCCCGGTACATTGTATTGTTTCGGTCCGGACGGGAAAAAAAGGTGGTCCGTCACCACAGGCGATATTCCGGCGCATATCGTATTTACCCATACGAAACTTTCCGAATTGAACGAATTATCGGTTGCTGAATAGTCATGGATTTATAAATAGAAGGTTTTTTATAAATTTGTGTTATCGGTCGGTTTGTTCCTGAAATTTTAAAAAAAGCGGGATAAAACCGATTGTTAAAAATATTCGGCTTATGCAAGACATAAAAATTGTTGTAAAAAAGATTTTCTGGCTATTCGGAATATTTTTTTGTTGTTGCAATATGCAACTATTCGCCCAAGAAGGAACTTATGTCGTTACGGATGAGGCACCGGAGATTCCGGTATTCAATCACGATAATGAAGTAATCGGTTATTTGGAACCCGGAGATGAGGTGGCGGTTACATTATTTCACCAAAACCTCCCTCAGGCTGATGGTAGTGAATATCCTCCGGTGACTTTTATCGATTACCGGGGAGAGGAGGGAATCGTAAATCTAGGAGCGGCATCCTGGATGCAATTGAAAGAAAGGACGGAAAGCTTTGTGCCGTCGGATGCGGAGATAAACTCGGATTCGGGGTGGGAAATAAGGCTGCTGATTATTGGGATAGGAGTAGCCTCTTTGTTGTTTTTGTTCTGCAGGCTAAAGAACCGGTCTTTTGAGTTTCGGGAAGGTATTTTCAGAAAAAGGATCGGCAGAGTGATCGCTATTGCGATTTTGGTTCTTATTGTCGTGGTATTTATATGCAGTAAATAAACCGCTTTGGTTTTGTAACCTTAGGGAAATGGGGCTTTTGAAAATCATTTTAGGGTTTATCGGTGCTATTGCCTTATCGAATATTCCGATGATTCGGAGTGATGTAAATTAGACGGGATTCCGGATTGGAGCAGTATGAAATATACCCGTTGTAAATAAAGTTCAGAAGGCTGCATTCTGAGGGTAAGGATTATATTCCAGAAAAATAAAAAAGCTGCGATATTTGTTATTTATCGCAACTTTCCTTTATGTGGGCCCAGCTGGGCTTGAACCAGCGACCCCCTGATTATGAGTCAGGTGCTACTAACCAACTGAGCTATGGGCCCAACGAAAATTTTTCGTTTGTGGGGCAAAGATATATATTTGTATGTTTACTTGCAAATATTAGATTGATTTTTCCTTGAATTAAAACGATGAGATTGAAAATAGAAACAGGCGAAAATATTGAAAATATTATTTTCGATTTAGGGGGTGTCCTGCTCGATATCGATGTCCGTAAAACGTTGGATGCTTTTGAAAAATTGCATATAAAAGGATTGAAAGCGGAAGATATATATCCGAACCTGAAAAGCTGTTTTCTGGAATTGGAAATAGGGGCTTTGTCTCCGGATGAATTTATTGAAGCGATAAGAAAAGAGTATCCGGATGCTCGTAATGTGGATGAAATGCAATTTTGGAAAGCCTGGAACGCTTTGCTGCTTGATTTCGTTCCTGCCCGTTTCGATTTGTTGGAAAAAGTACGGAGAGATTACCGTATATATTTGTTGAGTAATACCAATCTGCCTCATCGGAAAGGGTATTTACAACGGTTCGAGGAACAGATGCATCGCCCTTTCGAGTCGTACTTCGAAAAATGTTATTATTCGGATGCGTTGCATATGCGGAAACCGGATAAAGCGATTTATGAATATGTGGTAAGGGATGCCGGCATAGACCCTTGCAAAACGCTTTTTATCGATGACAATACATGTAATTTTTCGGGAGCGGAAGAGGCGGGGCTGCATTGTTATCATTTGAAGAAAGGACATAATATTGCAGAATTATTTGAACGAATATAGCTTTGCAGGTATGGAGCCGATGTTGTTTAAGGTAGGTCGTGAAGAATGGCGGATATTTCCGGAATGGGATTCTTTATTTATCTATTTTGGAAAATTTAACGGAGAAATTAATGCAGTGAAAATGCCCGGGAATAATACTTTTTGTATATTTGACAGAATAACCGGAAAGGATTGACGCATGAGGAGTTGAGGGAAAAGTCCGGCACAGGATTGAAGAAAAAAATTAAAGTACATGGTCCGGGGCGGTTTGAGTACGGCGGTTGAGGAGGGGGGAAAATAAAGCAAAACGGGAAAGCGATAAATGAGGAAATGGGGTTGGACCAGAGGGGAAAATGAAATACAGAGGGATTTGCAGAAAGTAGATTGACAAAAATTAATGAAAATTCAGGTAGAAAGGTAAAAGCCGGATAGGTTATGAGAATATTGATACAAAGAGTTAAAAATTGTTCCGTTACGATAGATGAAGAGGTCCGCTCTTCTATCGGGGCGGGAATGCTTATTTTGGTAGGTATAGAGGACAGCGATAGCCTTGAGGATGTGGAATGGCTGGCAGGGAAAGCGGCAAAAATGCGTATTTTTAACGATGAGGCGGGCGTTATGAACAAGTCTGTAACCGAAGTGGACGGAGAGGTGATGATTGTCAGCCAATTTACATTGCATGCTTCGGTGAAAAAAGGAAACCGCCCCTCTTATATACGGGCGGCCAAACCGGAGATTTCTGTCCCGTTGTATGAAGAATTTATAAAGGCGGTGGAGCGGGAAACCGGGAAAAAGGCGGGGACTGGATTGTTCGGTGCAGATATGAAGGTGGCACTTGTCAATGACGGGCCTGTGACGATTTGGATAGATTCTAAAAACAGAGAATAAATATGACACTGACCGATTTACAACAACTTGTCGATACGTGGATAAAAAAAGAGGGGGTACGTTATTTTAATGAGATGACCAATATGGTTATTCTTACGGAAGAAGTGGGAGAATTGGCACGTATTATAGCCCGTAAATACGGAGAACAATCTTTTAAACCGGGAGAAGAAAAAGCGGATATGGCCGATGAAATGGCCGATGTATTGTGGGTATTGACTTGCCTTGCCAACCAAACCGGCGTAAATCTGGAAGAGGCGATGCTGAAAAACCTTGAAAAGAAAAATTCCCGTGACAAATTGCGCCATAAACAAAATCCCAAATTGAAAGAATAAAAAACGGTTTGCTGCTTGCCAGGGAATAATTATTGGATAAGAATGTTGTAAAAAATAGGATAATGAGTAATAACGACTGGAAAAAGCGTTTGAATATCGTTTATTCGACCAATCCGGATTTTCAGTATCAGACGGAAGAGGAGCCCGAGGTAGAGAGTGTGCCCCCTTCGCGGCAGAATCTGCGGATTACTTTGGATAAGCGGAACAGGGGAGGCAAACAGGTAACTCTGATAGCGGATTTTAAAGGAAGCGAACAGGAGCTGAAAGACTTGTGCCGTTTTCTGAAATCTAAATGCGGGGTAGGGGGAGCGGCCAAAGACGGAGAGATACTGATACAAGGAGATTTTCGTAATAAGGTAGCCGATATTCTGAAGGAGAAAGGATATAGAGTGAGAGTGATATGATGAAACGGTTGTTTTATATTTTGTTTTTTATCGGGCTGTCGGTAGCTTTTGCATCGGTGCCGTCAACAGGTTCGGCGCAGTACTATGTAACCGGAACGGATCCTGCTTCCCTGAAATGGAACCAGATAAAAAATAAAAATAACCGCCTGATATTTCCCGATTATTATTTGCCGAAAGCGAGGGTGTTGAGCTGTTATATGGATACGGTCACACCCTATATTTCTTATGGACTGATGCCCAAAATAGATAAATTCCCCATAGTGTTGCATCCTACGAATTTGTACTCCAATGGTCTGGTGACTTGGGCGCCGAAGCGGATGGAGCTTTATCCGATGCCTGCTGTGGAAAGCTATGCGATGCCGTGGCTGAAACAGCTTGCCGTGCACGAGTATCGTCATGTGGTGCAGATGAGTAACCTGAACGTCGGAATTACGCGTGTGGCTTCTTATATATTGGGGGAACAGATTGTCGGGGTCGTTGCTTTGATTCCTCCCGGCTGGTTTTTCGAAGGGGATGCCGTAATGGCGGAGACACAGTTTTCCATGTTCGGCAGGGGATGGCAACCTTCATTCTCTATCGAATACCGGGCTATGGTGAATGAAGATGCCGATTATTTTAATTTGGATAAATGGGTATGCGGTTCATATAAAGATTTTTACCCTAATGAGTATCAACTCGGTTATCAGGTCGTTGCCGGGGCAAGGCGTTATTATGGCGATGATTTCTGGGGGAAGGTGTTGCGTTATTGCGGCAGGAATCCTTATTTTATCGTTTCAGCCAATCTTGCTTACCGAAAATACGGCAATACCGGGACTAAAGAGATGATGCAACGGACATTCGCCGATCTGAAAGAATATTGGCATGCGGCTTCTTCCGTCCCGAACTCTTCCGTTTTTATCGAAACGCCTCATCCTTCATACAGTATATACCGTTATCCCGGATTTCTGAACGATACCGTTCTGATAGCGGCGAAAAAAGATATGGATTATACCGAACATTTCGTTTCGGTAAACCGGATAACGGGTGAAGAACAGAAGTTGCGCTATACGGGGACGTTCAGCAGCCGCCCTGTCATAGACGGAAACCGTATGCTTTGGACGGAATACTGTCCTTCTCTTTTCTGGGAACAGAAAAACAGTTCTGTTATTCGTTCAGCCGGTATTGTACTGACCGGGAAAGGATACAGAATGAGCCGTCCGAAAACCATTTCGGGAAGGGAGAATATCTATTTCGTAACCCCAATGGGGAAAGCGGGATATGTAATGATGATCTCCGACAGGTTGAATAATCCTTCCATTCGTTTTACGGATACTTTATTCCATATTCTGAAAGAGTATCCGTTGGCGGGAGGAGATATTTCGTTGCATGGATTGGCATGGGACGATAAAACCGGTACGGTTGCTTTTATCGCTCTTGATGACGAGGGAATGTGGATAGGGGCTATCGATTCGGAGAACGGAAAAATTACGAAATTGACTATGCCCTCTTTGATTACGGTGTCCGATTTGTCTGCCGGAGGAGGAAAACTTTATTTCAGTTCCATACAGTCCGGAAAAGACGAAGTGCACCTGTTCGATCTGGAACAGAAAAAGGAATATCGTATTTCTGCTTCCAAATACGGTTCCGTATCCCCTGCGGGAGTACGGGACAGTGTGGCGGTATTCGCTACTTATCGGCGTGACGGTTATCTATTGGCGCAACAGAAATTCGATACCGGCTCGTTGATTGCCGTAGAACCGAAAAAATTGCCGGAAAATATATTGAATCCGGATACTGTCGGTTGGGGATTGCTGAAATTGGATACGGTAAATGTAAGCGAACGAGAGGTACAGGAGCGTTATCCCGTAAAGAAATACCGGAAAGCGGGACATCTTTTTAATGTGCATAGTTGGATGCCTTTTGCAATAGATTTGCCCGAATTATTGGATGAACGCTCTTTAGAGATAGGAGTAGGCATAACCGGAATTTCTCAGAATGTATTGAACAGTATGGTTTCTACGTTGGGATATGGTTGGGTTCCTTCTACGAAAAGCCATTTGCTGTTGGCGAATTTTACCTATACCGGATTACCGGTACATGTTTCGATGGATTTGGAATACGGGGGAGGAAAACAGGAGCTTTATTTGCCTTATGACAAATTCGAGGAAATAAAAGAAGGCGGTTTGAAAAATTATCTTAAAGTAGGAGGAACGCTCTCTTTGCCGATGAATTTCTCCGGAGGAAATAACAGTCGGTCGTTGCAACCTTATGTTTCATTGGAATATTACAATGCATTGTTATATAATTCCGATAACCTGTCCGGTGCCGATAAAGGGATGGAAAAGTTGTCCGGCGGAGTGGTCTGGAGCAATAACCGGTATATGACTCAAAAAGATTATAATCCTCCTTTCGGGTATTATATTCAGCTTTCCACCAGCCATAATCCGTTTAACGAACGGTTCGGACATCTGTACAGTATCTATGCAAGGGGCTATTTGCCGGGAATTGCAGCTCATCACTCCGTTACCCTTCAGGGAAATGTGCAATATCAGAAACTCGGGAATTATAATTTTAAACAGAAATTGCTCTATCCGCGCGGTTGCAATTATGATTTCGCCCCGCAATATTTATATGCCGCAGCCCTGAATTATAAATTCCCGATAGCCTATCCCGACGGAGGTATTCCCAATGTATTGTATATTAAGAGAATCGGGATCGATTTATTCGGGGAATACGCCCACAGCGAGTTTTTTTCGGGGAAAAGTAAGGAGATTCGAAATCCCTATACTTACGGCGGTGAAGTGAATATGGATTTACAGATTTTCCGGATAGGGGTGAATTTCAATATCGGCCTGTCTCTTTATAAACCGAGCGAGCGAAACGGCCTTTCTGTCGGGTTTAATTTAGGATTTGCTTTATAGATATAGGCGTAAAAATAAAAAGAAGGCGGGAGTAATCCCGCCTTATCTGTTTTCGAATCCGGAGTGCCTTATTTTTTCCGTTGTATGGAATATTCTACCTCTCCTTCGCTGTTGATAAAGTGATAGTTCATTTCGCCTTCGTTGAAGGTAAGGATGGCGAATCCTGTATTGGTGCTGTTATAAACGGTATATTCTCCGTCTAAAGGCGGACGTTGTAAAGAAGCGGAGGCATTCACGACGTAATCTGTTTTACCGGTTTCGTTTCTGAGGTGCTGGAACGTATGGATATGCCCGCAGAAATAGAAATCTACCTGGTGACGGTCGAATATGGGTTCCAGCTTGGAACGGAGTTCGATGCTTTCGCTGTCGTCTTTCGTGTCGTATGAATAGACCGGATGATGTCCGATAACGAGCACCCATTTCTCTTTGGCTACGGAAAGCACGCTGTCTATCCATTGTAATTGTACCGACTCGTCGATATTCATCGCGTCCGGATATTCCTGCGTGTGGTATTTGCTCATTAGGGGAGCCGTGTCGATGAAAACGAAGCGGATGGATTCGGATTCGGGATCGTCATCGTCCAGTTGTTTGGTAAAAGTATAATAACGGGAAGGCATATTCCAGCGTCGGCTAATATCGGAATAATCCATCATTGCTTGTGTATTCCCTTTATATTCGTGATTTCCTAAAACACCGTACCAGGGGCAATGTAACTCTCCGTGGGTATATATATTTTCATAATTGGAAAGTAGTATCGGGTCCGAAGTACTCTGTATCCCGTCATAATGGAACAGGTCGCCGCAAGAGATAACGAACTCGGGAGATATGATTTCGGCATATTCGCCCATTAAGGTTCCGATTTTCCGTTGGTCGTAAGAACCGTTTCTCCCGGCATCGGAAAGCATGAAAACATTGTATTCTCCTTCTTCTATTTTTTCTGCCCCTGCGGGAATTTCGGCAAAACCGTAATAAGTAGTGGAGAACAAGATGATAAGTGAATAGATAAATTTCCGCATTTTTTTGAAATTTTTAGTTTGATTTTATGTTGTCGCTGCAAATATAAAAGCTGTTTTTGGGGACAAAAAGAGGGGAAATTCGATTTAACGATTTGTTAACGGTATGTTCAGATAGAGATAACACAGACGAAATATTCCGGTAATATTTGAAAAATACCTTTGCTGCTGGAAAAAGTTGTGAAAATTAGAA
>DVIX01000091.1 GCA_018710935.1 Candidatus Avirikenella pullistercoris
CTACCTTTATTATACACATTAAAACAATCTTCGGCGGTACATTATTTATTCATAACATTATTCTGATGATTAATACTTTCCACATGTATAGCATCGAGAACTTTAATTAAAAAGTCTTCCGAAAGCCCCAATTTCTGAGATTGGGATTTTGCACGGTCAAGTATTTCACTCCATCGGTTGGTCTGCAAAATAGCAACATTATTCTCTTTTTTCACCATACCGATTTTCTCAGCTACTCCCATACGTTTAGCAAGAATAGCAAACAACTCCGCATCGAGATTGTCTATCTGTCCCCGCAACTGTTCCAGAGCTTTCGCATATTCAGGGCTGTCCGTATCCTTTTTACGCCATACGATACTATCCAACAACTGCTCCAATGCACGAGGCGTTACCTGTTGCGAAGCATCGCTCCAGGCTTCGCAAGGATTGATATGACTTTCGATAATAAGGCCGTCGAAATTAAGGTCTGCACTTTTCTGTGCCACTTCATACAATAAATCCCTGTTTCCGGCAATATGAGAGGGATCGCATATCATCGGCAATTCAGGCATACGGCGGCGCATTTCGATAGGCATGTGCCACATCGGGTTATTCCGGTAAGGAGAAGCTCCGAACACCGAGAACCCCCGGTGTATCAGTCCGATTTCTTTTACACCTACAGCCTGTAAACGGGCAACCGCCCCCTGCCATAGCTCTATATCCGGATTCATCGGATTCTTAATCAGAACCGGAACATCCACTCCCTTCAACGCATCGGCAATATCCTGTACACTAAAGGGATTAACCGTAGTACGTGCCCCTATCCAAAGCAAGTCGATACCGAACTCCAACGCACTCTCCACATGTTTGGCATTGGCAACCTCTACCCCGACAGGAAGGCCGGTTTCCTTTTTTACATTGGCTAACCATGCCAACCCTTTCATCCCGACTCCTTCGAATGTTCCCGGACGGGTACGGGGTTTCCATATCCCTGCACGGATAATATCCACCTTTCCTGTCGCTGCCAACTCTTTACAAGTAGTCATTAACTGTTCTTCCGTTTCGGCACTGCAAGGCCCTGAAATAATCAACGGTTTCTTCGATTTCAAACTCAACATCGTCTTTCTTCTTTTTATATTTTAACTATTCTATCTTCTTAATGGATAATCCTTCTTATTTCGTTCGCTTTCTGCATCGCCTTAGTCAAGCCCGCTACATCGTCTTTTTCAATCATCCGGCGAAGCACCTGCAACTGATGTATATGTTCACGCAAGACATCCAGCACATTGTATTTATTCTGCATAAATATAGGTGTCCACATCGCCGGAGAACTTTTCGCCAAACGTACGGTACTTTCAAAACCGCCTCCTGCCAAATCGAGGATATGGTCCTCTTCCAATTCTTTTTCCAACACGGTAAGCGCCAAAGCGAAAGAAGTGATATGAGAAATATGGCTGACATAAGCGGCATGTACATCATGCTCTTCTGCTTCCATATATTTTATCGGCATCTCCAATGCCCGATACATATCTTCCACCATCTGAAGGGCATCCGGAGCACTTCGTTCCTTTTCGCATATCACTACGGTACGCCCTGAAAAACCATCATCTACTGCAGCCCGGGGGCCGCTATACTCAGTACCCCACATCGGATGGGTTGCCACAAAACGGCTCCTGCGGGGATGTTGGGAAATCACTTCGCACAACTCCCCTTTGGTCGAACCCATATCAATTACTACCTGCCGGTCCGTTACCCGATTCAAAGCTTTCACTGCCACCATAGGTATAGCATTTACCGGAATAGCAAGAACAATCAATGTACTGCGTTCCATAGCCTTTTCCAATGTCGTGGTTTCTTCCACAAGACCCAACTCTACGGCAATATCGGCATTCTCCGAGTTACTCTCCACTCCGATTATCTGCTCCGCTATCCCCAACTTTTTAAGGGACAATGCCAATGAGCCTCCGATAAGGCCTGTTCCAACTACTGTCGCTATCATCTTTTTATAATTCTGAATTAATTTCCGATAAAACTATTTTGTCAATATATCGATCACTTTTTGTAAAGTACTCTCATCCGCACACAGACTGATACGGATATAGCGTTCTCCTTCCGAACCGAATATTGCTCCCGGAGTAATAAATATCCCTTTTTCCAACAATATCCTGTCGATAAATTCATAGCAGTTTCCCGCTCCTTCCGGCAACTCGCCCCAAATGAAAAGCCCTGCTTGTCCAGGCCGCGCCTTACATCCCAACACTTCCATAATCCGGTACCCCAACTCCTCACGCCTCCGGTAAACCTCATTCAACTCTTTATACCAATCCTCCGGAAGAGAAAGAGCGGTAGCTGCCGCCAACTGCATCGGCAAAAACATCCCGGAATCCATATTGCTTTTAAACCGCAGTACTTCCGTAATGCGTTCTTTCGCTCCTATTAAAGCGCCGATACGCCACCCGGCCATATTATGGCTTTTACTCAATGAATTCAATTCAACAGCTACCTCTTTAGCCCCTAGTACAGACAATAAGCTTTTCGGATTCTCATTCCGTATGAAACTATAAGGATTATCGTGCACCAAAAGAATGCTGTTTTTACGCGCAAAAGCAACCAAATCCTCAAACAGATGTTCTCCCGGTTTCGTTCCGGTCGGCATATGCGGATAATTCAGAATCATCATTTTCACACCTTCCAATCCCGCTTTTTCCAACTGCCGTAAATCGGGCTGCCAATCGTTTCCGGCAGACAACTTATACTCCACACATTCTCCCCCGGCCAACGTTACCGCAGAACGATAGGTAGGATATCCCGGGTTGGGAATCAGAACTTTATCCCCTTTACTCAAATAAGCCATACAAATATGCATCAACCCCTCTTTGGAACCTATCAAAGGCAATACTTCCGTTTTAGGGCACACCTCAACTCCGTAATATTTCGCATACCATGAAGCGAAAGCCTCTCTTAATACGGGAGAACCGTTATAAGGCTGGTACCCGTGCACACGCGGATTCAATGTTTCTTTCTGTAAACGGTCTGTCACCGAAGGATGAGGCGGCATATCGGGACTTCCTATACCCAAACTGATAATTTCACGCCCGGCAGCACGCATCTCATCCACCTCTCTCAACTTTTTAGAAAAATAATATTCACCGACGCCGTTCATGCGTTCCGCTACTGTTATGTCCAACACCTTTTCCATTTTTTATCTATTTTATAAAATCACCACGTTTATATTTTCCGCAAATACAAAACTCTTCCGTTACTTTCGGCATGTTCTCGATTACTCTTTCATAATCGGAAATATCGTCGAATTCCACATCCACATGGAACAGATACCTGAATGGGTCCGAAGGTATCGGATACGATTGTAACTTAGTCATATTGATATTATATTGCTCGAAACAACGAAGAACAGCGAGCAAAGAATTTTGCTTATGAGGAACCTTAAAATAAAAAGATGCTTTGTCGGCATCCGCCACCTCTCCGGCCTTATCCGCCCGCTCGATAGCGAGGAAACGGGTATAATTATTTTTTACTGTATGGATATCGGGAGCCAATATTTTCAATCCGAATAATTTTGCAGCCAGCTCCCCTGCAATAGCCGCAGCATTCGTTATATGATTCTCGGCCAACTCCCGCGCACTCAAAGCCGTATCGACCGTTTCCACCAATTTGAATTTAGGATGAGAGAGATCCTCTATATAATTGATACATTGTAAAAGCGCCATCGGATGGGAATGTATCTCTTTTATATCCTCTATTCCGACACCCGGCAAAGCCATGAGATTCTGGCGTATCAAAAGAAGAATTTCGCCGGTAATCTTTAAGGAACAGTTCTGAAGCAAACTGTAATTAGGCAATATGCTGCCTGCAATCGAATTTTCTATGGCCATCATTCCGGCATCCACCTCTCCGCTCTCGACCATATTCGTTACTTCCCGGAATGTAGAACAAGGAACGATATCTATATCCTCCCCGAAATAATGGTAAGCGGCGACCTGATGGAAACACCCTTCATACCCTTGTATCGAAACCCGTTTCCTCAAAGCGCCGCTTAAATGAAGCGGCTCCGTTTTTGTGTTTTCCTTTGCTAAATCCATACTATCTATCCGTTAAAAAAAAAGTCCCGGACTTATTCAGACCGGGACCCTTATATTCAATTTCTATTTTTAACCTATCATATGAGAATCCCAGTCCACTCCGTAAAAAAGTAGAAGAAAAAATAAAAACCAAAATATAAACTGAAATTTCTCATCTGTTTTTTGTATTTATCGGTGACAAATATAACCAATATTTTTAAAAAACAATCTTTTTTCTTTATTTTTTAACATAAAATTTATATTTCCGGGATTGCTGCTTCTCCAGTTACGGGTGCTGCTGTTTCATCCGGTACAACCTGTTCTATCGTTACAGGAGTATCCAACGGCACTTCTTTCCCGAATATAAACCCATACAACAAAGCTCCTATCGCAAGCAACATAGCAACGATCGCAATGATGAAAACGATGTCGCTTCCTTTCGAGCGTTTCTTTCGGGCAGCTGCCATTGCCGCATTATTTCCCTCTTTATAATTCTTTATGGCAGGATTTACTACCGGAGGACGTTGCTCCGTATTTTGCGAAGCCTGCTGCGAACCGTACAAAGCATTTCCCCGTTTTTGCGAACGCCCATAAAGAGACGACGATGCTGAAGAAGCAGATTGCCCGCCTCCATATATGCTGTTAATCGTATTTCTCCGTTCACTGTTCACCGGACGGCGCTGCATCTCTTCATGAGAAACTCCTTCTTGCTGTTCCTGTTCCGTTTCCCGCGTCTGATGAATAGGAGAAAAATAACGTGTCCCCAATTCATTCGCACGCTGTCCCTGCATTTCAGAGAAAGAACGATGCTCTTCCTGTGCTGCCTGCCTATATGTATTTTCCTGCTCTCTTTCATATTCTTCCTGGGACTTAGGCTGCTGCGGTCGCACAGGTTGCTGAACCACCTGCGACTGTA
>DVIX01000092.1 GCA_018710935.1 Candidatus Avirikenella pullistercoris
TATATCGTAATTCGGCTTCGGCTCCGCCATATCTATTTTCGCAGCTTTTTCCGCATTATTCATCGGTATCGTCGAAATCAACTTACGAATCTGAACGAAGCACTCTTCCTCGCTCTCTGCAAAGAAATGGGCATTCCCGGACACTTCACTGTGAACACGTGCACCCCCCAACTCTTCCATACTGATTTCTTCCCCCAATACCGTTTTAATAACTTCAGGGCCTGTAATGAACATTTTGGAGATATTATCCACCACAAATACGAAATCGGTCAAAGCAGGAGAATATACCGCACCGCCGGCACACGGGCCTAAAATAACCGATATTTGAGGAATTACGCCACTGGCAATGGTATTGCGGAAAAATATTTCTCCATAACCAGCCAAAGCATTTACACCTTCCTGAATACGAGCACCACCGGAATCATTGATTCCAATCAAAGGAATACGCATATTCAAGGCATAATCCATAATCTTCGTAATTTTGCTGGCATGCATATGACCTAATGAACCGCCGGCAACCGTAAAATCCTGGGCAAAAATAGCTACAGGAATACCACAGACAGAACCCGTTCCGATAATTACACCGTCTCCGGGCAACTCTTTGTTTTGCATGCCGAAATCATGAGAATCATGCTCGACAAAAATGTCGTATTCATGGAAAGAATCCGCATCGAGAAGGGCGATAATTCTTTCACGGGCAGTTTTTTTACCCATAGCCCATTGTTTTTCAATAGCTTTGGTTCCACCACCATGATAAATCTTTTCTTTTCTTTTTTCTAATTCAGTAACTTTCGATTCCATACTCTTCTTTTAAGAATCGGATAAACGACCTTCCGGAACAAAACTATCCGGAATCATCGAATTCCTTAAAATTAATACTAAATGATATTCTTACTTAAAAGAACCTAATAAAAACCTCTTTTATACAAAAGAATTGACCGATGCAATATTACGAAAAATAATCGGGCTACACAAACCCGCATAAACAAAGGCTTTCAGATACATATTAAATATAACACACTGATAATCAATATATATAAAAAGAAAAAACGACCGTTTTTATAAACAAGCCGTATGTATAAACATCCCTTCAAATGCACCGTCAGGCACTATCGGAACTCTGCTCAATGCAAGAAAGGTACTTCCGGAACCGGACATAGAAGCATAAAGCGCCCCTCTTTCATAAAGCATATCTTTTATCTTTTTCAATTCAGGGTAACGAGGAAAAATCGACTCTTCAAAATCATTTATTAACATTCCCCGCCAACAGGAAATATCTTTCTTTATTATCTCCGTAATAGGAATTGCGGGAGAACGAGGAATTACTCCTTTATAAGCCGCCGACGTACTAACAGATACAGCCGGTTTCACTAATGTAAGGTAATACCCTTTCAATGACAGGCCGACAGGAGCCAATATTTCACCCCGCCCGCTACATAACATCGGCACATTATATACAAAAAAAGAGGTATCGCTTCCTAAAGCTGCAGCATATTCCTGTAATTGTAACTCAGAAAGCGATAATCCATAAAGCTCATTTACCCCTTTCAATACGGAAACGGCATCGGAAGAGCCTCCCCCCAATCCCGCCCCGAAAGGAACTACCTTATGCAAATGAATAGCAATACCATCCAGCTCGAACTCCTTTTGTAAAAGACGGTACGCCTTTAAACAAAGGTTATCCTCCGGTGAACAATCCACCGTCAATCCACTGGAAGAAAAAAATACTTCTCCCTTCTTCCGGGGAAGTATTTCAACCATATCATACAAAGACAAAACGGGAACCATAACCGTTTCAAGATTATGATACCCGTCCTGCCGTTTCGACAGAATATTCAGGCCAAGGTTAATTTTACAATTAGCCGTATAGATCATACTTACTCTGCATTATTTACGCCGGCAGGTAATGCCTGAAATATGGAAATTACTTCGCCGTCTTTCTGCAAAATCAACATATCCCCGTCTATCGTATAAGAATCGACCTCACCCAACATTTTCAGAAACTCGGATTCCTGCTGCATATTTCGACACATCATCCGAGTAGTTCCCATTTGTCCCAAAGTAAGTTTTCTTACATCGGCCTCGCTATAAGTCCCGAAATAACGGTTACACGCTGCCACACCGGACACTTTGTGTTCTGCCGGTTCAAACGTAATGGTAAACAATTCGTTATTATCCCCTGCTATTTCCTGCACTCCGTAAAGTTCGACAAGTTTCCAGCTATTTCCCGTCAGGAAATGCGGATTCGTACTTTTCGCTCCCCTACATCCACAGCAAGAACTAAGGAAAATCATACCCGCCATCACTAAAAAAACAGATAATAATTTTTGCATTTTTCAAAACATTCTAAAATGTTAAAACATCAATTACTCTGCAAAGTTATAAAAAACTATTGTTTGGGAATATTAATTTTCTTAAACGAAGCGATCCAGAAACTTTCTTTATCCATTAGAATCAAAACACTGTCGCCCCGAACCGAATATAATCTCGACCGAACCAATACGTCATAATAATCCTGTTCCACATCAGCCGTATCGGGACATACAGCGGCCGTAGCTCCTGTAATATCGAAAGAAATCATAACCCCTTCCGTCAGATAATTGCCGAAAAACAAATTACAGCCGGTAAAACCGGTTATTTGTCCGCTATCACCGAAAATAAGGGTGGGTTTATTACCCTGGACAGCATAATGCTGATATTGCATGGTAGACAATGTATCCCCTGCTGTAGTTGAAAGAGAATCCGCCTGCCATGCAGTATTGACCAATACTTCCGAAATTCTTTTCGGAGAACAGGAAATAACGGCGAACAAAACCAATATGAAAGCCGTACTAAATAATACTTTTTGCATAATAGATAAATTTAATATGATATAAAATTTTATAAAAAGTTCACAAATAAATGTAAAGTCCCTATATTTGTAAATCAATCTTTCAAAAATCTTGCAAAAATGAAAAAAATAATCAGTTCGCAACATGCACCGAAAGCAGTAGGGCCATATAGCCAGGCCGTAGAAGTTAATGGAACGCTCTATATATCAGGCCAATTACCTATTAATCCCGAAACTGGGAAAATGCCGGAAACAATTGAAGAACAAACGGCACAATGCTTAAAAAATATCGGCGCAATACTAAAAGAAGCCGGTTATACTTTCGATAATGTAGTTAAATCCACCGTACTATTGGATAATATCGCCGATTTCGGCGCTATGAACGAAGTTTACGCTTCCGTTTATACCAAAGACATGCCGGCACGTGTCTGCTATGAAGTAGCAAAATTACCGATGGGAGCAAAAGTTGAAATCGAAACGGTTGCAGTAAAATAATATAATACATTAATTATATCAATTAAAGTGGCCGAAATTATAACGGCCACTTTTTTTATCTTTTCACATTCAGATTCGTAACACCAAACCCTCCAGATCATATAACTATCCCATAACTGAAAACAGCCGCGACACATTTTACCGTCCCGTCTAAGACAACGATTAGCTTACCCATATCCTGCCGAATAAATCTTTAACAGAATCTGCAATTTTCAATAATCGCACTAATAATCAATTTATTACAAACAAAAAATTCTTTTTCTTTCGTAAAAGAGTTTTGGAATCCTTCCTTCCAATTATTATTTTTGTTATTGATTTTATTTCAAATTTTTTAAACCTTACAAGTTTTGACCCAAGAAAAAAAATATATAGAAACCCCTCTGATGAAACAATATTACAGCATCAAAAACACCCATCCCGATGCAATATTACTTTTCAGAGTAGGAGATTTTTACGAAACTTTCGGCGATGATGCTATCAAAGCCAGCGAAATATTAGGTATTACTTTAACGCGCAGAGCCAATGGTTCCTGTTCTTATGTAGAGTTAGCCGGATTCCCATACCACGCAATAGACACCTATCTGCCTAAACTGGTGCGTGCAGGAGAGCGAGTCGCTATTTGCGAACAACTGGAAGACCCTAAAACAACAAAAAAGATAGTCAAAAGAGGTGTCACGGAATTAGTTACTCCAGGAATTACCTTTAATGATAACATTTTGTCCCACAAGGAAAACACCTATGTTGCATGTGTATATTTCGGGAAAAAGAATGTGGGAGTTTCATTCCTGGATGTCACGACAGGCGAATTTTATACTGCGGAAGGTACACCGGAATATGCCGAAAAATTATTGACGAATTTTAGACCGAAAGAGGTACTCTACCAAAGAGGATGCAAAGACCAATTCATTTCGGTATTCGGAAACAAATATTACCTGTATCATCTGGAACAATGGATATTTTCTGAAAAGAATGCTATTGAAAAATTAAAGACACAATTCGAGGTTTCTTCTTTAAAAGGATTCGGTATAGAGTCGATGACCAGCGGCATTATTGCAGCAGGAGCCATACTTTATTATCTGGAGTTTACCGAACACCATCAAACCAAACATATCTCCCATATTACCCGTATAGAAGAAGATAAATATGTATGGTTGGATAAATATACCCTGCGTAATCTGGAAATATTCGCTCCCGCTGCTCCCGGAGGCAAATCGTTAATAGACGTAATCGACCGGACCGCTTCACCGATGGGATCACGTATGTTAAAACGATGGATCTCATTACCGTTAAAAGATAAGAAGCAAATAGACAGCCGTTTGAATATTACCCAATACCTGATCGAACACAAAGAGATTGCAACCTCTTTTTATAATGAATTATCAGCTATCGGAGATATAGAAAGGCTCATTTCAAAGGTAGCTATCGGCCGTGTCAATCCGAGAGAAGTCGTCCAACTGAAAAACGCATTCGCTGCCATCCAAAAAATTAAAACGATATGCGCCTCATCCGATAATACATTATTGCAGAAATGGGGAAATTCCCTGGATCCTTGTTCGACTATCAAACAACGGATAGAAACTACTTTATTGGAAGAACCTGCTAATATGATACAAAAAGGAGGGGTTATCGCCAAAGGAGTTTCAGCCGAATTAGACAGCCTCAGGTCCCTTTCGGTAAACAGCAAAGAGTATCTTCATTCCATACAGGCCAGGGAAAGCGAGCGAACCGGAATATCTTCATTAAAAATATCTTTCAACAATGTATTCGGATATTATATAGAAGTCCGCAATACACATAAGGATAAAGTCCCTGCCGACTGGACGCGCAAACAGACGCTTTCCGGCGCAGAACGGTATATTACGGCTGAACTGAAAGAATACGAAGAAAAAATATTGGGAGCAGAAGAAAAAATATTATCGTTGG
>DVIX01000093.1 GCA_018710935.1 Candidatus Avirikenella pullistercoris
TCCTTAATCCCTGTCAATGACCTCCTATTTAAATCCATCTCGAATGTCATCCTCGAACATCCCCGAAATCTAAATAACTACCAACCCTGATAGCGGGTGCAAAAATAAATCATCTTTTATTCTTATACAAATATTTTTACCCCTTTTTTGATACAAAAACAAACAAATTCCTGAGAACCACACAAATAATAACTTAACTTTTTTTCAAAAAATCTCATCCCTATCATGAAAAATGAGAAAAATAGAGAAGTATTACAATATATGCCCATCTTACCTTATTTTAAGATTTATCAGTACTATCCCCTTTGAATCTCCAACTCTACACACCCGGAGGAAACTATTTCCTTACCAAATTTTAAATACAAAACTATTTCCCGACTAATCTAAAATTGACTTTAACTTTACTCCAAAAGCCTTAGCTAAATATTTCCTTTTATATTATTTTTGTAAGAATATTAATATTCAATTTTTTCGAAAAAATTTTATTATTAACCGACCTGAAAAAGAAATACAATGGATGAAAAGTTAAAATCATACGAACAACTCTTAGATATTATGGATAAATTACGGGAAGAATGCCCATGGGATAGGAAACAAACCATCGAGTCTTTACGAAGCCATACCATAGAAGAGTGTTTCGAATTAACCGACGCTATCAGCAGGAATGATTTTGACAATATAAAAGAAGAACTCGGGGATTTATTACTCCATATTGTTTTTTATGCCAAGATTGCCGACGAACAAGCCCGATTTTCTATTAAAGACGTGACAGATGCTATTAATCACAAACTAATATACCGTCATCCTCATGTATTCGGAGAAGTATCTGTCCACGATGCAGATGAAGTGACGCATAACTGGGAAATTCTGAAACAAAAAGAGAAACAGAAGAAAAAAGAAGGTGTATTATCGGGTGTTCCCAAAGGTTTGCCTGCGCTTATAAAAGCGTTCCGCATACAACAAAAAGCAGCAGGCATAGGATTTGACTGGAAAGATAAAAAAGAGGTGTGGAATAAAGTAAAGGAGGAAATCGGAGAATTTGAAAAAGAACTTCACGAACAAAACTCCGAAAATATGGAAAAAGAGTTCGGAGATATTCTTTTTGCCCTCATTAACGCAGCCCGTTTATACGGAATAGATCCTGAAACGGCATTAGAAAAAACCAACCGGAAATTTATCAGCCGTTTCAATCATATGGAAACCGTTTGTAAGGAAAAAGAAAAAAATCTAGCCGAATTATCTTTAGATGAGATGGAAGAATTATGGATAGAAGCAAAAAATAATGAATAAAAACAATAAAAAACAACAAATATGGCACTAATCAAATCAGTAAGAGGATTTACTCCTGCATTCGGTGAGAATTGTTTCCTGGCAGAAAATGCAACGATCATCGGGGATGTAACAATGGGACGTGATTGCAGTATCTGGTTCAATACCGTACTGCGAGGCGATGTCAATACCATTACAATAGGGAACCAGGTAAATATACAAGACGGAGCAGTAATACATACCCTCTACAAACGCTCTGTTACCGTTATCGGAAACAATGTATCTATTGGGCACAATGCAGTAATACACGGCGCTAAAATAGAAGATAACTGTTTAATCGGCATGGGAGCCGTAGTCTTGGATAACGCCGTTATCGGCAAAGGATCTATTATTGCCGCCAACGCATTGGTATTAACCGGAACGATTGTAGAACCCGGTTGTATATATGCCGGAGTTCCGGCAAAAAAAATCAAAGAAGTCAATCCGGAACAAAACAAAGAAATTATCGAACGGATCGCAAACGATTATCTGATGTACGCTTCATGGTATAAAGAATAATAATCACCCCAAAGAATTAAAAAGGGCGCCTTTCAGCACCCTTTTTTAATTCTTTATTTATAATAAACTTTATACTCCCATGGCCCGAACGGGTCATATTGCCCCGGATATAATTGTTGTTCCCCATAAAAAAGTTTATTATACACGCCTTTATAATCTTCATCCCAGAAAGCCGGTTGAATCTCATACGGTGTCAGATTAAAAACTCCCATAACGATATTATCCCCCTGCTTCCTTTTTATGGCAAGTACATTATAGGGTTGCGACGAATGAAAATAGATTACTTCTCCTCCTCTTTCTCCACTGCGCAAAGCAGGATTTTCCCGACGCAACTTATTCAACTCTTTATAAAACGGAGTATAATCATTCAGAGACGACCAATCTATCAAATCCTTTTCAAAAAAAGCCAAACGTTTTGCTGATCCGGCTTCCTGTCCGCTATATATCAAAGGTATTCCATTCAATATATAAGTCAGTACCGCCATACATTCCTGCGCAGGACCGAACCGCTCCGATTCCGAACCGCTCCATGAATTTTCGTCATGATTAGAAGTAAACAATAAACGGAATGCATCGTACGGAAATACCGTTTTATCATGATTCAACAAATTTCTCAAACCATCTACACTAGCCTCTTTTCTTGCGATCCGTTCAATAAGATGCCCGAATTCCCAAGCATAAGTCGCATCGAACGTATTATTTCGGTGATAATCAGGCGATTCCACCTCCCCCAACATGAAAAGCTCCGAATTGACACTCCTTAATCGGGGGACGGCCTCTTCCCAAAAATCGAGAGGGACAAGTCCCGCCATATCTTGCCGATAACCGTCGATACCGACTTCCCGAATCCAAAACTCCAGAGCATCTATCATCGCCCTACGCATTTCTGCATTTTTATAATCTAATTTCGCCGTATCCGTCCAATCATAAGGAGTAACCACATTCCCTCGTTCATCCTGCTCATACCACTCCCTATGTCCTTCTTTCAACCAAACATGATCCCACGCCGTATGATTAGTAACCATATCCATCAACACTTTAAATCCCATTTCATGAGCTTTCGCTACCAATCGCTTAAACTCCTCCATTGTACCGAATTCCGGATTAACCGCCTTATAATCGGAAATGGAATAATAACTACCCAAAGAACCTTTGCGGTTAATTTTTCCTATCGGACAAACGGGCATAAACCATAATACGGTGACCCCCATATCTTTTAAACGGGACAAATGCGGTTCAAAAGCGGCAAAAGTCCCCTCTGGTGTATATTGGCGTATATTTACTTCGTAAATAACAGCATTATAACCCCACTCCGGATGTATCATAATAAAATAACCTTAAATAAAACACCTTAATATAATCATTTTCTTCGATACAGGCAAAAAAGAGGAAGCGATTGCTTCCTCTTAATCCTTCAAATATATTTTCAGATTAATAAATCAACCTAAATTCATCTACCCATAACTTGCTGCCTGCCCCTCCACAGAAATTACCTCCTTCCTTACTGGAAGTCGCCACTAACGTTACATGCGTAGGATACTCCTCACTCGTATAATTAATATCGATAGTAAACGGTGTATAACTCGTTACTTCATTATCATTATACAACTCTCCATAACCGATTACTTCTGTATTTCCGTTTACCCTCCTTTCCAACTGTATATATATATGGCATTTATCCATCTGCCCTATAAAGGAATTGCCATCCTTTTGAGTATTGATTACCGTAGGACTGTATTTATAATACCCTATTAACTGACGAGGTCTGCCAGTAAACGGCCTGCCGAAATTCACACTGGAAGCCGGATCAGAAATATTAGTACTGTAAGTTCCTGTGAAAAGATTTCCCGCAGCAAACCCTACAACCATAATACCGTCATAAGAGACCATCTCCGCCGCCTTACCACTGACAGCATCGTCAGTAGGAGCCGTATTGCTATCCTTGCTGACCGGGAACATATTCACACCTTCATTACCCGTAGCCCAGAAACTATTCGACGAATCTCCATTCGGATACCATGTTTTTCCACTTTGTGTCCATGTATCGAAATTCAGGTTAGGCAAATATGGCAATGATTGAGCTGTAACAGACACCTGATTATCTGCCTCTTCTCCCTCTATGACGATAGCCTGCACATCATATTCCGTTTCGACTTTCATTTTCACTTTGGCACTGTAAGCCCTCTTATCCATATCGACAACCATATTTTCCGGAGCCAATACAATCCACTCTTCCGCTGATTTTTCCTTATATTTAAAACTGATTTTCTCCGGTTTCTCCTGAACCTGCCATTGTCCGTTCAACATAACGATATTGTAATCCTGATAAACATCGCCCTCCTTAACCGTATTATAATCACCCGTAGCTTGGGCTTCCAAAGTAAATACCGGTTTACTATATACCTCAAAAAGAATATTCGCTGAGACTTCCTGTTTTTCCCTATCGGCTGCAATAATGATAAACTCATGCAATGCCGCTGTCAGTTTAGCTGTAAATGCCGTTAAATCAATGACTGCATTATTTGCTCCAGAAACAGCCGTATGAATAATTCCCAATGTTTCATAAACATTCTTATAACTATCGGAAATATTCAGAAGGTCTATCGTCTGAGGAAGGCCTACCGATTCAAAATAACCGGATGGATTACTGATATAAAGATGCCCCAATCCGCTTGTACTTTCCACATTAATCGTAACAGGCGTACTAATTCCATATTTCACATTAACCGGTTCTCCCGTATTCACATTATCTCCCGTAATAACCGGCGGCTCACTCTTTTCCAATTGGACTTTGAAATTATGTTCCACACGGTTTACCGTTTCATCGACCAAAATTTCAAAAGCAGCATTGGTAGGATCTCCCTCTCCTGTCTGTACTTCTCTAAAATGAATATGAAGATGATCTGCAGCTTTCAATCCTTCTTTCTCTCTCGTAATGAAAAAAGAATCTCCTTGTTGAGTCTCTACCGACAACGTATAAGCAATAACCGATGTCGGTTTAATAAAGCCCTCGCGGGAATCATCTCCGACAAACTCCAATTCTCCTCCATTCTCATTCGTCACGACAGTCTTATACGACTTTAAAAGACTTTTTATTCCGTCACTGTAAGTGACAGTAACTTTCGTGTAAGAGATATAACAATCTATCGTAATCGTACCGTTGTCCCCGGCATGAATTTCCACTTGTTTTTCTCCTGCATAAGCAGTCTGTCCGAACTGTGCTTCCGCTTCACCTCCATTAGATACCGCCTTAATGATATAAGTCCCGGTAGGCAACTCTATCGAAGAAGGCATATCACTATAATTATTATAATTATCGACTAATTTCCCTTCCGTATTATATATCGATACAGAAAAAGAAAGTTTCGAAACGGGGACGGCTGCATCTACATCTATATCTCCATAAGAGAGAACCTCCTTTACCGTATTATCCTCAACCAAAGAAATGGATATTCGTCCTTTTTCCCGTTGTGTTTCCGTTTTAGAACATGAAAATACGAGAAAAAGGAAAAATACCAAAAAAGAATATATATATGCTTTTCTAATCATCATATCTATTTTTCAAAGGAATATCCAACTTCTCCTCTAACCAAACTACTCCACTCTGGACACTTCCAAAATTTTATTGACCGCATTACTTTCCGTATCAGTCAATGTTACATGAAATTTATGCGGTATGGCATTTACAGGAAGCAATCCCATAAATCCAGTAACATCCAAATTAAATTGCGTTGCACCTTTGACCACTTGTCCTGCCGAAAGAATTCCCAATGTGACTAAATTCTGCGATTGCAACTCAGTAGGATTCGCCAAATCGAAACTATCGCCCTCAAACAAAGGATTCAACAGCTCCATTCCCAAATCAGGCGAGTCAATCCGAACCACCAAACTTCCGATTCCTTTTTGAGCATTAATGGAAACTTTTACAGGAGTTCCCCCGCTAATATCTGCATCGGTCAATGTAAGCGTTTTATCGATATCGAATCCTTCTCCCACTATATAGGGAGTTCCGTCATCTTCCGGTCCATCCGGACGTTCTTCTCCTCCATTTCCTAAATCTTCCTCATCGGTAGGTACCTCAATCTCTATTTTAATGTCGTTTGTCGTCAAATCGACCTCCAATGACGGAGCAACACTTCCGACCTCTTTCACATCCAAAGTCACGATATAATGATTCGCCGGAGCAACTTCCGTTACCGCAAACTGATAATGAGATTGCGACGATGTACTCACTAATATTCTAAAAGGTGCCGGCTTTAAATAAATCGGCTTCACATTATCTTTTTTAAATTCCACTTTCGGAGAATCCGTATCCGTGTTATAATCATCGCTAATCACCGCTATTTTCAGATTTTCATCATTTCCGAAATGTTCCAAAAACTTTGTCGAATAGTTCACCGTCAATTTCATATTGGCACAAGTCGCCGTGAGATTTACCACCGAAGTTCTGTCAGGATCGACTGTAAACTCTTGTTCTCCTCTATAATAAGGAGCATCAAAAGCGACAGACTCATTCGTTCCTAAAGTAGCCACCGCCCTATAATTTCCAATTCCCAAACCAATTACCGGATCTACTTCCGCAAATGAAGCCCATGATTTAACTTCCGTTCCATTCGCATCATAAATGGATAATGCAAAATTTGCAGGATCGGGCTCAGCCACCGCATAAGTAGTTATCTCTGCTTCTGTTCTCTGATAATCCCCTGTTATTTGGACATTGGAAAAACTTACTTTTCCTATTATGGTAGAATCTCCCCCTGCTTCCGTTACATCTGTAGAACAAGATATTATCGATACCGCAGATAAAAATACCGTTATAAAAAATAAGATACGTTTCATGTCTATTTATATGTTCTGCTGCTACTTTAAAACAGCTCTTTTAATAATCCAAAGTAACTACATGATAATCGCGCGGAAATACCTCTTCAGAAGAAACCGTTTCTGTGTGTATCTCTTTTCCGTTATATTGCAATGCAACAGAAAACATTGCCGGTTTAATATAAACCGGCCTGGTCTCTTCCATTGTAAACACTATTTCCGACCGATTTTCATCCCGTACAATAATCCTATAATCTTTTCCTGTAAAAAAATCTTTGAACGATTG
The DNA here is from genome assembly GCA_018710935.1 of Candidatus Avirikenella pullistercoris. Lineage (GTDB taxonomy): Bacteria > Bacteroidota > Bacteroidia > Bacteroidales > Rikenellaceae > Avirikenella > Avirikenella pullistercoris. The sequence continues at coordinate 6,932 of DVIX01000093.1, forward strand.
TGTATATTCAACCCCGACCATCGCATTCGCCAATGGACACCTAACCGATACACCTGTCAGTTTTCCCTCTTCAATCGCAAAAAATGATTCTCCGTAATAATACGGCTTTTCAAAAGAGATTTTCGGCATCTCATCCAATGAATGAGCCGCTAATTTATATTCTCCTACCTCTAATGTCAATGTAGAAGGAATATCTTTATAATGCGGCCAACCATTTACCTGATTATAATTATTTCCTTCTTTTTTATATAATTCCACACGAAAAGTATCGATAGATGCATAATCGGCCTTATCGCCCGCATAAGTTTCAACTCCCCTGTCGCAAGCCAAAGACAATGACAACAATCCTTTTCCCTTACCTTGCTCAGCAGCTTCTTCTCCTCCCTGACAGCCGATCTTTTCATGTGTACAGGACACTGAAACTATTGCCAATAAAAACAATATGTATATAATTTTCTTCATGGCTATTACCGCTCTCTATCGTATATCAATTTAACTTCATCCACATAAAGCCGGGAACCGACCCAACGTCCATCTTTCTTTACATAATCGCCTCCCAACTTATCGGACGCAAAATAATCATCGTCAGCCAAATCGACCGATGCAAACATTACATATATCTTATTCGCCCTTAAATGCCTATATGCTTCATCATATACGATATCTACGTCTATCAAATTATAAGCTCCCATATCTCCAATCAATGTACTTCCTCTGCCTATCTCCGTATCCCCATTATACATCACGACCAATGCTTTTGCATTATTTCCCGACGGATAAGCGGAATGTTTGCACCAAAACTGCATTTTCAACGGTCTCGAAGGAAATGAACGCCCTTTGGTATAATTAACCGTCCCTTCATAATTCGCTACACTTCCCAGTTCAAATGAATAAGTTCCGATAAATAACATCCCCGGGCTTACAGTTGTAGTAGTTCCCCAAGCTCCTGTACTTCCTCCCATTCCATGTCCTACTGTTTCAATTACCGCGCCTTTTCCGCTATATCCCGTATCTTCCCTCGTTCCTGAATAACCGGTATAATTGTCTCCTACCCGAACTCCTCCCCTATAAGCCGTTGTCCTTGGATTTAAAGTAGCCCAATACTTATTCGGATTCTGGTCATTCGACACATACCACTCCGTTACGCTATTTTTCTGCCAAAAATTTATTCCCCTCCATTCATGAGTATAACTCGACCATTCCTCTAAACCGGCATACTCTACCTGCACTTCGCTTTCTGTCGTAAATGTATATTCTATTTTCGGGAAATGCCGGTACCCCACTCTCCATGAATATTGAGTATTCGGCTCCACATCCATAATCGTTTCCGTTGCATTTCTCGTGAACTCGAAAGGCATCCACTCACCATCCCCTTTTTTATACTCATAAACCATATCGGGGCCCATTCTATCTTTATCTCCCTTTGTAATTGCAGCCTCTTTAATTACCGCAAACTTTGCCCAAACATCTCCTTCCGTCATTGAAAAATTATATTCCGGAGCAACCGTAGTTATCGTAAAAGGCACTTCATCGGTTCCGTATTTATCGGTCGAAGTCAGTATAAAACGGTTATCGACAGGTGTAATATCGGGAATATCCATATTATTCAGCAAACCGGTCAACCGGATAACCGATTTAGCCGCACCGTCAAAACTAATATCCCATGTCATTCCCAGATTATTCAACTTTTCGGCTAATCCTGCATCCGCAAGTACATTTTTAAAAGACAATTCTTCCGGGATTCCCTGTTCTCTAAACAATGCACAATCAGAACTCAACACAATATCTTCCAAAGCACCGTTGCTATTGATATAAGCAATTACTCCCTCTCCTTTATTCGGCATTTTAGCTACAGCCGAATAGGTCGCCGGAAAAGACAATTTTATTTTTGGCTGGGATTTTTGGAGCATATCGAACGGAATCTCTACCGTCTCTTCCACTCCGGTAGTTTCATTGTGTATTTCCAAATTGATAGAAGCTGTCGGTTCTTCAAAAGAACTGCCTTTGGCCTTCATCATAACGATATAATGATCCCGTGCCTTCACATTCTCTATCGGCTTCAACCCGTAATCATAGACCGTTCCATCCGCTTTTTCAAGCACTACCCTTAAATAAATAGGCGCCACTTTAAGATAACCGCTTCTGTTTTCCGTAGCCGAAAATTGCAAAGGGAACTTGGTATTTTCAGTATAGGCATCTACCCGATAAGAAACATAATCCTTAAATGCCTCCTTAAAACCATCTGAGAAATTGATTGTCAATTTTACATTAGCCAACCGACAAAGGACATCGACCGTAGAAATTTCGTTCACTCCATTGATAGAAAACTCCTCCACCCCTTCATAATAAGGAGAATCGAATGCAGCAGCGACATCCTCTCCGTAAAAAGCCTTAAAAGTATAATTACCTACAGCCAAACGAATTTTTCCGTTTTCAGGAATGTCGCTGAATTTGTCAAAACTCGCATAAAGTCTTTCATCCTTATATATATTAACGGCATATTCATTTACATCAGAACCAGGAATATCCGTCGCATAAGTTACAACAGGAATAGAGGTATCAGTAGATAAATTCAATATAATCGTACCTTGTGCACTGTCAAAATCATTCTTTTCACAAGAAAAAACCAATAACAGTAAAAATAGCAATACCCCTAAAGCCGGTATAGTTTTTACTTTTCTCATGTTGTAATAATTTACTTTTATAGCTCCTCTGCAAATTCCCCACACTATTCCACTATAAAAATATTTTACTAAATACAAATGTAATTTCTTTTTCTAAAATTACAAAAAAATGATAATATTTTTAAACTTAACTATTTAGACAATACTTCTACTCTATTTTCCGAACTAATCCTCCCGACAAATATCCAAAACATTTAGATTCTCCGACGAAATTCTGAACAGATAATGGCTGTCGCAATTCCCACATTCAAAGATTCTCCCGACGGAGTACCGTCAGGATACGGAGGTATATACAGCCTTTCTTTAATCAATGCCGTTATCCCGGGAGAAATTCCCCGCCCTTCATTTCCCATTACCACAATTCCACTCGGAGATAATGTTTTCTTATATATATTCTCTCCGTCCAAAAATGTTCCATATATAGGAATCCCTTTTTCACAAGCCTCTTCCATAAAAGATTCCAACTGCAAATAATGTGCCTTTACACGGGAAATGGCTCCCATCGTAGCTTGCACCACCTTTATATTATAAAGGTCTGCGCAATCCGGAGAACAAAAAATATGACGAATGCCGAACCAATCGGCCAATCGTACAATCGTTCCTAAATTACCCGGATCCTGGACTCCGTCCAATGCAAGCGATAAATTTTCTTTAATATCCTCATAAGAAAACGAATAAACCGGCATTTCCACAACGACTAATACCGAAGCAGGAGTTTTTAACTGAGAAACACGCTCCATCTCCGAAACCGATATTTTTTGCAACTTGGTTCCTTTACGTTCAGCCTGTTTCAACAAAACGGAATAATCTTCTTCAAACACCCCTGTATAATAAAAAGACAAAACCTTAAATCCACTGTTTAACATCTCTTCCGCCATCTTCACTCCTTCTGCGACAAAACATCGGGAAGCAATCCGTTCCTGCTTTCGTGATAGCGATTTTAAAAAATTTATTTCCGCTTTTATCATTATTCCGTTTTTTGCAAATATATAAAAAAAGCGTATTTTTGCATTTTAGAAAATATTCTAAAAATGTCGATAAAAAAGTTTGCCAACTTAGTTCTTGAGGATGGCTCTGCATTTGAAGGATACTCCTTCGGAGCGACTCAATCAGTATCGGGCGAAATTGTTTTTAACACCGCGATGACAGGCTACCCCGAAAGCCTTACGGATCCTTCCTACAGCGGACAAATCTTAGTTATTACCTACCCTCTTATCGGAAATTACGGCGTGCCCCCCACAGACAAAGAAGACGGACTTCTTAATTTTTTTGAATCGGACAAGATTCATATCAAAGGGCTGGTAATTTCCGATTATTCGTTTAAATACAGTCATTGGAATGCTGTAAAAAGCCTTGCAGATTGGCTGAAAGAATCGGATATTCCAGGCATTTACGGAGTAGATACCCGTAATATCACCCAAATAATCCGTGAACGGGGAGCCATGCTGGGAAAACTCATTATAGAAGGGAGCGAAGCCCCGAAAGAGTTTCATAACCAAAATAAAGACAATTTAGTCGCAGCCGTATCGACAAAAGAGATTCTGACATACGGACAAGGGAAACACAAAGTAGTATTGGTAGATTGCGGATGCAAAAACAATATCATCCGCTGCCTGCTTAAACGCGATACGACTGTAATACGGGTGCCATGGGACTATGATTTTACCCAAATAGATTACGACGGAGTAATGCTCTCCAACGGGCCGGGAGATCCGCAAATGTGCAAAGCGACAGTAACCAATATCAAAAAAGCAATGGAAATAGGGAAGCCTATTTTCGGTATTTGTTTAGGGAATCAACTGCTCTCGATCGCAACCGGTGCTTCCACTTACAAACTGAAATACGGACACAGAAGCCACAACCAACCTGTTCTGGAAGTAGGGACCAACTCTGCCCTTATTACTTCCCAGAACCACGGCTTCGCAGTGGACAACGATACCTTGAACGACGAATGGGAACCCTACTTCATAAACCTCAACGATGGAACGAATGAGGGAATCCGGCATAAATCCAAACCTTTCTTTTCGGTACAATTCCACCCGGAAGCAACGGGCGGCCCTACCGATACTGAATTCCTTTTTGACAAATTCATAGAACAGATAAAAAATGCAAAAAATAAATAAGGTAATATTATTAGGTTCGGGAGCGCTGAAAATCGGCGAAGCAGGAGAATTCGACTATTCCGGTTCACAGGCTCTGAAAGCCCTGAAAGAAGAAGGTATCTATACCGTTTTAATCAATCCTAACATTGCAACGGTACAAACCTCCGAAAATATTGCCGACAGGGTTTATTTCCTTCCTGTCACTCCCGAATATGTCGAAGATGTAATCGCAAAAGAACGCCCGGAAGGTATTCTTCTGGCATTCGGCGGACAAACAGCCCTCAACTGCGGAGTAAAACTATACCAAAGCGGAGTATTGGAGAAATACAACGTGAAAGTATTGGGGACTCCGGTACAAGCGATTATCGACACGGAAGACCGTGAAAAATTCGTACAGAAACTCGACCAGATAAATGTAAAAACCATTAAAAGCGAAGCGGTAACCAACGTAGAAGACGCCAAACAAGTGGCCAAAGAGTTAGGTTATCCCGTCATTGTCAGAGCTGCTTACACATTAGGCGGATTAGGATCCGGCTTTGCCGATAATGAAGACGAATTAGACGCCCTCGCCAAAAAAGCATTTTCATATTCTCCTCAGTTATTGGTGGAAAAATCTTTAAAAGGGTGGAAAGAAATCGAGTACGAAGTCGTAAGGGACAAATACGACAACTGTATTACCGTGTGCAATATGGAAAATTTCGACCCGCTCGGCATTCACACGGGAGAAAGTATTGTCGTCGCTCCGTCCCAGACACTGACAAATTCCGAATATCATAAACTGCGTGAACTCGCTATAAAAATCATCCGACATATCGGAATTGTCGGAGAATGCAATGTACAATACGCACTCGACCCGAACAGTGAAGATTACCGCGTAATCGAAGTAAACGCCCGTCTTTCCCGTTCATCCGCATTGGCTTCCAAAGCAACAGGGTACCCTCTTGCTTTCATTGCCGCAAAATTAGGATTAGGATTCGGATTGCACGAACTGAAAAACTCCATTACCAAATATACGACCGCATGCTTCGAACCGGCTTTAGATTATATCGTATGTAAAATACCTCGTTGGGATTTAAGCAAATTCAAAGGCGTATCCCACGAATTAGGCTCCAGCATGAAATCCGTAGGCGAAGTAATGGCTATCGGACGTAATTTTGAAGAAGCCATCCAAAAGGGGCTTCGGATGATCGGGCAAGGAATGCACGGATTCGTCGCAAACAAGGAACTTGCCGTCGATAATATCGAAGAGGCGCTTCGTACTCCGACGGACAAACGTATCTTTTTCATCGCTCAGGCTCTGAAAAAAGGATATTCCATAGACAAAATCCACGAGCTGACCAAAATCGACAAATGGTTTCTGGATAAACTGGAAAACATTATTTTATTGGAACAGACTCTCGAAAAATACGACGATATAGACGATGTTCCCGACGAACTGTTATGGGAGGCCAAACGAAGAGGATTCTCCGATTTTCAACTGGCACGTACCGTTCTGAAAAGTGAAGACAGAAACATTGAAAACAAAATGTTTCGTATCCGGACGCACCGTAAAGCACGAGGCATCGTCCCTGTCGTCAAACAGATAGACACCCTGGCAGCAGAATATCCTGCCATGACGAACTATCTATATGTAACCTATAACGGGGCAACCAACGATATCGATTTTCCGCAGGATAACAAATCCATTATCGTATTAGGTTCCGGTGCTTACCGTATCGGCAGTTCTGTCGAATTCGACTGGTGCGGAGTAAATGCGATTCATACTATCCGGGAAAACGGGATGCGGGCGATTATGATCAACTATAACCCCGAAACTGTTTCTACCGATTATGACGTTTGCGATCGCCTCTATTTCGATGAACTGACTTTAGAACGTGTATTGGATATTACAGACTTAGAAAGCCCGAAAGGAGTTATCGTATCTACCGGCGGACAAATTCCGAATAACCTTGCCATGCGGCTGCACAATCAACGAGTTCCGATACTGGGTACTTCAGCAGAAAATATAGATCGCGCAGAAGATCGGCATAAATTCTCATCTATGCTCGACTCATTAGGTATCGACCAACCGCGTTGGCAGGAACTGACCTCGATGGAAGATATTTATAATTTCGTCGATCATGTGGGATTCCCCGTTCTGATACGCCCTTCTTATGTATTGTCCGGGGCAGCTATGAATGTCGTTTCTAATAAAGAAGAATTGAAACATTTTCTGGAACTCGCTACCAATGTTTCCAAGCAATACCCCGTAGTAGTAAGCGAATTCGTAGAAAATGCCAAAGAAATCGAAATGGATGCCGTAGCTAAAGACGGCGAAGTACTGTTATATGCGATTTCCGAACACGTAGAATTTGCCGGAGTACATTCCGGCGATGCAACCATTGTATTCCCGGCACAAAAATTATATAACGAAACCATACGGAGAATAAAGAAAATTTCCCGCCAAATAGCAGAGGCCCTGAATATCAGCGGTCCCTTCAATATGCAGCTTTTGGCAAAAGATAATGAAATCAAAGTAATCGAATGTAATCTCCGCGCTTCCAGAAGTTTCCCATTCGTATCTAAAGTTTTAAAAGTAAACTTTATCGACCTGGCTACACGGGTAATGTTAGGACTTCCTGCTGAAAAACCGAATAAATCCGCTTTCGATTTGGATTATGTAGGAGTCAAAGCTCCGCAATTCTCTTTTTCCAGATTGCAAAAAGCGGATCCGGTACTCGGTGTGGAAATGGCTTCAACCGGAGAAGTAGGTTGTATCGGAGAAGATTATTACGAGGCGATATTGAAAGCCATGTTATCTGTCGGATATAAAATCCCTGCCCGCAGTGTTCTGCTATCCACCGGCGACACCCGTTCCAAAATAGAAATGCTGAAACCGGCACAACTATTAATGCAAAAAGGATTTACCATATATGCTACCAAAGGAACCGCGAAATTCCTTGAAGACCACGGAATAAAGGCAACCGTGTTAGGATGGCCGGACCAACGGGAACAACAACCGAATACTTTAGACTACATCAAAGAAGACAAAATAGATTTGGTGGTCAATATTCCTAAAAATCTGTCAAAAGATGAATTGAACAATGACTATACGATACGGCGCAGCGCTATAGATTTCAATATCCCGTTAATCACAAACGCCCGGTTGGCAAACGCATTTATCACCGCTTTCTGCCGCCTGGAAAAAAAGGATATTCAAATCAAAAGCTGGAATGAATATTAAAATTTTATAACATACGTATTCCAAAAATACGGCATTCCCAAAACGGAATGCCGTATTTTGTTTATATCTTCCTTAGATATAAATGCCGAACAGAAAAAACAACTCCTTTCCCCTCTTTTTTTAAAAATATTATTAGCAGTAGGATAAAAATTGTAAATTTGCAATCATATTTTGGTCAAATTTCAATTAATAGATATATCATGCTGACATTAAAGCAAATACGCGACAATAAAGATTTTACTATCGAGCGTTTAAAAGTAAAAGGGATAGATGCAGCCCAAACAATAGACACCATCATCGCTCTCGACGATAAAAGAAAATCCATTCAGCAAGCATTGGATAGTACCAATGCGGAACTAAATAATATTGCCAAAGAAATAGGCAGCCTTTTTAAACAGGGGAAACAGGAGGAAGCCAACCAGGCAAAAGAGAAAACCGCTGTTTTAAAAAGCAAGGCCAAAAGTCTGGAAGAAGAAGCAAAAGAAATAGAAAGGAAACTGACCGCAACAATCGTGACTTTGCCGAATTTGCCGGCCATGATCGTTCCCGAAGGAAAAAGTGCAGAAGACAACCTGAATGTAAAACAGTCGGGAACCATTCCGAGCCTTCCGGAAAATGCTCTTCCTCATTGGGAATTAGCCAAGAAATACGATATTATCGATTTTGAATTGGGAAATAAACTCACCGGAGCGGGATTCCCGGTATATAAAGGTTTGGGAGCACGCCTGCAACGCGCTTTAATCAACTTCTTCCTCGAAGAAAATACCAAAGCAGGCTATCTCGAAGTAATGCCTCCGATTATGGTAAACGAAGCATCCGGATTCGGGACGGGACAACTCCCCGACAAAGAGGGACAAATGTATCATGTAACCGTAGATAATTTTTATCTTATCCCTACTGCCGAAGTCCCCGTTACCAATATCTACCGGGATGTTATTCTCAACGAAACCGATTTCCCTGTAAAACTGACTGCTTATACACCGTGTTTCCGAAGAGAAGCAGGTTCATACGGGAAAGATGTGAGAGGCTTAAACCGCCTTCACCAATTCGATAAAGTGGAAATCGTCCGATTAGAACATCCTGACCGTTCTTATCAGGCTTTGGACGAAATGGTTGCCCATGTAGAACAATTAGTAATCAAACTCGAACTGCCGTACCGTATTTTACGCCTGTGCGGCGGCGATATGAGTTTTACCTCTGCATTGACTTACGATTTCGAAGTTTTTTCCGCCGCACAAAAAAGATGGTTGGAAGTATCGTCCGTATCCAATTTCGAATCTTTCCAGGCAAACCGTCTGAAACTGCGTTTCCGGGATTCCAGCAAAAAAACACAATTAGCCCATACGTTAAACGGGAGCTCCCTCGCTTTACCACGTATCGTAGCCGCATTGCTCGAAAACAACCAAACGCCCGACGGTATCCGCATCCCGAAAGCATTAATACCTTATATGAACGGCATCGAATATATCAAATAATTAATTAAGAAACGACAACATGGACTTATCCATCGTTATCCCGACATACAACGAAGAAGAATCCCTCCGGGAACTCTTTTTGTGGATTAAGAAGGTAACCCACGAAAATAACCTTACTTACGAGGTTATTTTTGTGGATGACGGCAGCACGGACAGTTCATGGCAAGTTATCTCCGAATTAAAAAAAGAATATCCCGAAATAAAAGGTATTAAATTCAGCCGTAATTACGGAAAATCAGCCGCCTTATATGCAGGGTTCGCCAAAGTGCAGGGCGATGTGGTTATAACAATGGATGCAGACCTGCAAGATTCTCCCGATGAAATACCGGAACTTTACCGCCTGATAAAAGAAGAAAAATACGACCTCGTTTCCGGCTGGAAACAAAAACGTTACGATCCGGTAGGGAAAACGCTGCCCAGCAAATTTTTCAATCTGACGGCAAGAACCGTATCCGGAATAAAATTGCACGATTTCAACTGCGGCCTGAAATCATATAATAAAAAAGTAGTTAAAAATATCGAGGTATATGGCGAAATGCACCGTTATATACCTATTCTTGCCAAACAGGCCGGATTCAAAAAAATAGGAGAAAAAGTAGTCAAACATCAAGCACGCAAATACGGCGTTTCCAAATATGGTTGGGAAAGAATGATTAAAGGTTACCTTGACCTCATTACCGTAATGTTCATCACTCGGTTCGGGAAAAGCCCCATGTACTTTTTCGGTGCATTAGGGACTTTCATGTTTTTATTGGGAGGCGGCTTCGTAATCTATCTGATATCGGAAAAACTTTACCTGCAACACCACGGTCTCTCCGTCAGGCAAGTTACAGACCAGCCATTATTCTACCTCGCCCTTACTGCGATTATCATAGGAGCACAACTATTCCTTTCCGGTTTTTTAGGCGAACTGATAAATCGCCGTTCTCCAGACAGAAACAGTTATCAGATAGATGAAGAATTGTAATTATTCGATCGCAATTTTATCGACCCTTCTTTGATGGCGTCCTCCTTCAAAAGAAGCACCTAAAAAGGCATCTACAATATCGACAGCCTCTACATCAGAAATAAAACGCGCCGGCAAAGAACAAACATTCGCATCGTTATGATTACGCGCCAATCGGGCAATATCCGGCCGCCAGCAAATAGCAGCCCGAATATCGGCATGTTTATTCAATGTCATGCTAATACCATTGGCACTTCCACACAAAGCAATTCCCAAATCGCACTCCTTATTGTGTATGCCATTCGCCAAAGCATGGGCAAAATCGGGATAATCGACACTCTCGGAAGAATTCGTCCCATAATCTTTCACGGCATATCCTTGCGCCATTAAATAACCGGCTAACATCTCTTTCATTTCATATCCGGCATGATCGCAAGCCATACCTATAACATTCACTTTTTCCATAATCCCAAATTAACCTTTATTATTTATTCCGTTCCAATACATATGCCGCAAAATTCATCAAAGCCGTTTTATATTCGGAATCGGGATAATTGCCTAACAATTCCAATGCCTCCTGCTCTATCTGTTCCATCTTTTGTTGCGATTTCTCGATTCCTTTGTTCGCAATTACGAAAGAACGTATTTTCGCAACATTCTCCGGACAAGTATCTACATGATGCAGCATTTCTAATACCGTATTTTTTTCTGCTTCCCCGACACTATCCAAGGCATAAATCAACGGTAAAGTCATTTTCTTCTCTTTTATATCGTTAGAAATCGGTTTCCCGATAATATTCGTCTTGGTATAATCCAATATGTCGTCTTTAATCTGAAAGGCAAGGCCTAATAAATTGCCGAATTTCTCGATCACTTCGACTCGTTCCGCAGGGGCATTTACGCTTCTAGCCCCCGATACACCGCATGAAGCCAAAAGAGTAGCTGTTTTACAACGGATAATCTCGAAATACTCTTTCTCTCCGATATTCAGATTACGAGAAGCATCGGATTGCAACAATTCCCCCTTACTCATATCCTCTATCACCTTCGCCATTATTCCGATTACCTCGTATTGATTATTATCCACAGCCAAACGGATTCCTCTCGCCAAAATATAATCCCCTACCAACACCGCCTGCTTAGAACGCCATAAAGCATTGACAGACCATTTATTACGCCGTTGGTACGCTTCATCCACCACATCGTCATGAATCAGAGAAGCCGTATGAATCAACTCTATCAACGTAGCCGCCACATAACTCTGTTCATTGATTTTTCCATGCAAAGCCGCCGATAAAAACAAAAATAACGGCCGCATCTGTTTCCCCTGCATCTGAGAAATATACTCCACCATTTCGTTCACCACCTCTTTATCATCGGCCATAGCCGATTTGAAATAAGAGGCAAATTCTTGCAATTCATTTTTTACAGGTTCTTGTATCTCTTTTAAATTAGGCATAGAGAATTATTTACTACACTCTGTTTCTATAAATTATAATCAAATTTCAGACAACTCCGCCCCTTCCAGGCAAAAGAGGTCTCCTTAAAATGTAACAAAGATAAAGAAAAAGAGCGAATAATAAGGAATTCACTCTTTTTTTCTATCTTTGTAAAATGTAGGATACGGTGCAATTTCCAGAAAAGACACCTTCTTTCGATTGCATTCACCTCTAAACAGTTATTGAAAATTAATCCGAAAAATATGATCAAAAAGGCTGTTCCGCATATTATTGCCCTCCTCGTCTTTATTGTCGTCTCCATGCTCTATTTCGCACCGCAATACGAAGGGAAAGCAGTCCGGCAAAGCGATAATGTCCAATCTATAGGAATGCGGGGAGGAATTACCGAACATATAGAAAAATACGGAGAACACCCTCAATGGGCACCGAATATGTTCAGCGGAATGCCGGCTTATCTGATCGACATGAATTACGACGGCCGCCTAATCAAAGACGGCTCCAATATTTTTTACTTTTTAGGGAAACCGGCAGCTTACTATTTTATAATGATGGCCGGTTTTTACTTTATGTTGCTCTGTTTCGGGGTAAATCCATGGTTAGGTATCATCGGAGGTTTGGCTTACGGACTCTCCTCCTATTTCTATATCATCTTCGCAGCCGGGCACATTACCAAATTAATGGCCCTCTCATTCATTGCCCCGATGATCGGGGCCATATTCCTCGCATACAGTAAAAATCTATGGTTAGGCGCCGCCTTGGCCGGCATATTCGCCTCTATCGAAATCAGCGCTTCCCACCCCCAGATAACATACTATTTTTTATTTGTCATTTTGGGACTAATCATTGCACAAGGATATCTTTATTTCAAAGAAAAACGATTACCTGCCTTTTTCAAACGCAGCGCCGTGCTGCTTTTTTCGGCAATCCTCGCAATAGGCTCCAACTCCATACAGCTATGGTATATCAGCGATTACGCAAAAGATTCTATCCGCAGTAAAAGCGAACTGACACCCGCTACCCCGGACGAAGCTGCCAATCAAACTTCCGGCCTCGACAAAGATTATATCACAGCCTGGAGCTATGGCAAAATGGAAACGTTCAACCTTTTCATTCCCAACCTGATGGGCGGTAGTTCTTCCGGCGGATTCTCCGAAGACGGAGAGGTAGCCCAATCGCTCGAAAAATACAATGCTAAAAGCATCGCTACCCAATTACCTGCATATTGGGGACCTCAACCCTTTACAGAAGGCCCTGTATATATCGGAGCCGTAGTCGTATTCCTTTTCGTACTCGGGCTTTTCCTTGTCAAAGGGACCAATAAATGGTGGCTATTGGCCGTCACCGTATTCAGTATCCTTCTTGCATGGGGCAAGAATATGATGTGGTTTAACGATTTGTTTATCCACTATATGCCCGGATACAATAAATTACGGACCGTTTCCATGATATTGGTCATAGCGGAATGGAGCATGCCCTTATTGGGAGTATTGGCACTGAAACAGCTATGGGATACGGAAGGAAATCCGGATAAAACATCGGCCCCCCAGACCGGCGTTCCTAAAGACAAATTCAACAAAGCTCTGAAGTATAGTTTAGGAATTACCGGAGGTATTGCTTTGCTTTTTATCCTGTTAGGCGGAGGCATTTTCAATTTCATGTCGGACAATGATGCAGCGATGCAGCTTCCCGACGATGTCGTATCGGCCATGATCGGAGAACGGGAAACGTTAATGCGAATGGATGCTTTACGCTCCTTTTTCTTTGTAATCGCTTCTGCTGCAACAATATGGTTATTTTATACGCAAAAAATCAAAAAAAGCCTGTTCATTATCATATTATCCGCATTGGTATTGATCGATATGGTGCCTGTTGACAAACGTTATCTGAACAACGATGATTTCATGCCTGCAAGAAAAGCTGTCGAAATAGCTCCGACACAAGCCGATTTGGAGATTCTGAAAGACAAAGACCCGAATTTCCGGGTAGCCAATCTGTCCGTAAATCCCTTTATGGACGCGACCACCTCGCATTTCCACAAATCGGTAGGCGGATACCATGCCGCTAAAATGCGCCGCTATCAGGAAATTATCGACCGGTACCTTTCCAAAATGGATTTGGATATTTATAATATGTTAAACACAAAATATTTTATCCAACCGGGAGAAAACAATGAATTATCCGTCATATACAACGATCAGGCTTTAGGAAATGCATGGTTTGTAAATAAAATACAAACCGTAAATAATGCCGATGAAGAAATAACCGAATTGGGAAATATTGACCCAAGTACGGAAGCCGTCGTAGATATTCGGTTTTCATCTGAGCTGAACGGGATAAGCGATTCACTTACACCCGATTCCACCGCAACGATTAAATTAACCGATTATAAAGCCAACCACCTGACTTATCAAAGCCGGAACACCCAAGAAGCATTAGCCGTATTTTCCGAAATTTACTATCCGAAAGGCTGGAAAGCTTTTATAGATGGACAAGAAGTTCCTTATCTGAGAGCCAATTATATTTTACGAGGATTGGTAATTCCCGCTGGAGAGCACACTATTGAATTTACATTCGCCGCTCCACATTTCAGTTTACTGAAAACGATTACCTATACGTCCTCCATTTTATTATACCTGATGTTAGCAACCGGAATCGTATTATTCATCCGCCGGAAAAAAACTTCACAGGAAAAAAATTAAAATATGGGAGCACGTAATAATAGCCGTAAAAGAATACGCAACGCCTATTATCTCTCGACTGTCAGCGTTGCCCTCGTCCTATTTCTTTTAGGAACAGTAGCCTATATCATGATGAATATACAGAAAGCTACTGACGCAGTATTACAAGATATAAAAGTCAGTGTCATACTCAACGACACTCTTAAAACAGAATCTGTAAATAAACTGAAAGCCGATATTGCGCAAATAGAAGGCGTAGAAAACATCACCTATATTTCAAAAAAGCAAGCCGCAGAAGATTTTAAGAACTTCACAGGAAGCGACTTCAACCTGTTTATCGACGATAACCCGCTTCCTGCATCTTTAGAATTATCGTTGGGAAAAATATACGAAAGCAAAGAAATATTGGCCGAATTGGAAGACAAACTTTTAAAGATTCCCGGAATAGACGAAGTGTTATACCAAAGAAATATCATAGATAGTATTCTTACCAATATTTTCAAATTCCGGTTAATTACCTTGAGCTTCGGAATAGCTCTGTTATTAGCTTCTTTCATTCTGATCAGCAACACAATCCGAATGGCTGTATATTCCAAACGTTTTATTATCAAGACAATGAAATTGGTAGGGGCGACCGATGCCTTTATCCGTAAACCATTCGTTACCGAAGCTATCGTACAAGGGCTTACTTCCGCATTCACCGCATGGATTATGCTGACAGGAGTTATCATCGGCCTGAACAAAGCCGCTCCCGAAACCGTGTTTTTCCCGGACGATTTTAAACCACTCGCTATTTTATATGGAGCAATAGTTGTATGTGGAA
>DVIX01000094.1 GCA_018710935.1 Candidatus Avirikenella pullistercoris
TATTCTGCAAAAGGGATAAAAAAAAGAGATTACCGGTGAGTCCGATAATCTCTTCTGAAGTCTTATAATTAGATAAAAACCTATTTCATCGCGTCACAAACATCATAGAGTGTGCTTCTCACCTTTTTTGAAGAAGAGAAACGCCACCACCAAGAAATATTTGTAAACTGACGATTCATATTTAATTTATACCCTATTTTCTGTTCTAACAACACAAACATAAAAACATTTCTGCAAAAAACAAAATAATTTTTTTATTTTTATCCTATTCTGCTTTATACATATACTATCCGATATTTACAGGTTCATAAATAACACTATTCTATGCAGCACTTTCAAACAATCTGCGTTATAGATACAGAAACATTAATAAAACTATATTGAAATGAAACACTTACTATTTACCGCATTACTCGCATGCGTTACATTAACCGTGTCGGCACAGGCCAACCTGGATTACCGGTTTAGATTGGACAGCGCCGCTTTACACGTTACTTTAAATTACACGCCGGTAGAACCGGACAGTACTCTTTTCGTATACGGCGACCTCGGTTTCGGAGGACAAACCGATATTTTCAATGGAATAAAAAACCTGCGTGTTTCTGCTCCAGGAACGATAAAAGTCGATACGCTCGAAGGCTCGGGAGCCATCCATGTCTATTACCCCGGAAATACCCCTATTACCATTTCATACGATGTTACAGACACACATACCCCTGAACAGAAAGTACGGGGAGAAATGTTCCGCCCCCTTATTCAGAAAGACTATTTTTATGCCCATGAAGTATCGATTTTCTTGATTCCGATGTTCAGAGAAACGGATAAAAACAATGTAACTCAGTCGCTCCAATGGGAAAAACCGCTTCCCTATCCTATCTATTTTACCTTAGATCCGGAAAACAGAGGCGACAAAATTTATACCGGTATTTATAAAGATTTTCAATCCACCCTCTTTACAGGCGCCGCCAACCTGACCATAGATCAAGTAAACTTAGGCAATATCAAAAATTTCATTGTTTTACGTATCAACGACTCCACAGCTTACAATCGGCCGGCTATGAAAGAGTACTTTGAAGAATACGTTACGGCCCTTCACCGTTTTTGGAACAATTACGACGGAGAGTATTATTCGCTCATAGTACAACCCTTTTTAGACATTGATTATCACAATAGCTCGGGCATCGCATTCCATGACGGTTTTATCATGAAACACAACAACGATACGATCTTAACGGACTACGGGCGAATCGCTACTCTTTCCCATGAAATTTCTCACCATTTTACCGGGCATTTGGTTTCTTTAGGTGGAAATGAACAATGGTTCGATGAAGGTTTCACCGACTATACGACTTATTACCTGCTGACAGCTATCGGTATGTTTCCGCCTGAACAATACACCCATGAAATAAACCGGATTCTCCGTTCATTACATACCAGCGAATTGCGAAATACTCCTAACGACGAAATCCGCGAAAACTTCTGGAAATTAGGCGATTATGCGTGGCTACCTTATTGGAGAGGCACACAATTCGCCCTATGGTTAGACAATAAAATCGTAACGAGTTCCGACGGAAAATATTCAATCCGCGACTTATTATGGGCTTGTTTGGACGCCGCCCGGAATAAAAATTGGGAACACCTTACCCGTGAAGACTTTATCAAAGCCGTATCGAAATTCTTACCTGAAAAAGAGATGAGGGAAGCCATTGAAAGATATATCGTAAACGGAGAATTAATCGAGTTTTCCCAAAAAGATTTTCCTTCGGACATAAAACTAACATACGACGATTCGATTCCGGTTATCGAAATTACCAATCAAAAACGATTTAAAGAACGAATAGCTTTTGAATAAAACATAAAAATAAAAGGAAGAGCAAACTCTTCCTTTTATTTTTATCAAACGACAACCTACAAAATCCTTATTTTTTAATATCTAAATTCGTCAATACGAACGATTCGATAAAATCGACCGTACGATCGACTCCAGCTAAGGAAGCATCGATGCTTAAATGATAGGAAGCAGAATCTCCCCATACCTTCCCGCTATAATAATTATAATAATTCGCACGGCTTTTATCGGTTTTCTTAATCAATTCCATGGCCGCCCTTTCCGATAAGTGTTCCTGTTGTGCAACACGGGGAATACGCTTATTTAAGGGAGCATGTATAAAAATATTAAAACAATTGGGATGGTTGCGCAAAATATAATCGGCACAACGTCCCACAATAATACATGACCTGTCGGAAGCCAATTTTTGAATAGTATCCGACTGGAATTTAAAAATATTCTCATCCGTAAATCCCCCCCCATACTGAAATGCCGTTCCAGTCATGGACAGCCCTACTGCCAAAGCGTGCATCAAAGAGCCGGGGCTCTTTTCATCCGCTTTCTCAAAACACTCTTTCGACCATCCGCTTTGTTCGGCAGCCAATTGCAACAACTCCTTATCGAAATACTCCACGGAAAAACGTTTAGCGAGTTTTTGCCCTATCTCCCGGCCGCCGCTTCCGAACTGCCTGCCAATAGTTATAATAAAACGTTCCATAACTTTCCCTTTATTCTTTTATTTTTATATTGTCCGCCGCTTCTTTATGCGCCCGGAATTTTTTAAATTGGTAATATAACAATATCGCTGCTACAACAGAGGCAATCCCATCCGCCATCGGAATACTCATCCAAACTCCATTGGTTCCGAAATAATTCGGAAGAATCAAAAGAAACGGAATCAAAAATAATAATTGCCGGGTTAAAGATAAGAAAATCGCTTTTTTCGCTAAACCTATAGATTGGAAAAAATTAGAGGAAACCATCTGGAATCCCACAAAAGGGAACAATAAAAAGACGATATGCAACCCTTGCACAGCAGCCGTAATCAACTCTTCATGGTTCGTAAACAACAGAGCTATTTGGCGCGGGAAAAACTGAGCTGCCAAAAATCCGATAGTCGTTACCGTTACTGCACACATAATAGTATATTTCAATACTCCGGTAACCCTGTCATATTTCCGGGCACCGAAATTGTACCCTGCAATCGGTTGCATTCCCTGATTAAATCCCATTACGATCATCACAAAAAGGAACGCAATTCGATTCATTATCCCGTATGCTCCGATAGCAATATCGCCTCCGTGTATTTTCAGGCTTTTATTAATCAATATCACGACCATACTACTGCATAAGTTCATCAAAAACGGAGAAAGTCCAATAGCCAATATCCCTTTCACGATAGAACTTTTCAATGAAAATACGGTCTGTTTGAAATTGATAAAACTATTCGGATTAAGGTAATGTTTTACAACGATTCCCAACGCAACTACCTGCGCCAGAACCGTACCTAAAGCAGCCCCCCGTATTCCCCAATCGAAGACCAAAATAAAGACAGCATCCAATACACAATTGACGAATACCGCCGTCAATGTAGCAGCCATCGCACGCGTAGGATAACCGGAAGCCCTCAATATATCGTTCAACCCCATATAAAGATGGGTAATCACGTTTCCAGCCAAAATAATCTGCATATAATCCCTTGCATAAGGAAGCGTAGCTTCACTGGCTCCGAAGAATTTCAGGATGCTATCCAGAAAAATGAGTCCTACAATAGAAAAGAGAATACCGATAACGGTATTCAATATAATCACATTTCCCAATATGCGGTTTGCACTCTCCTGATCTTTCTGCCCCAATTTGACGGATAACAACGTAGATGCGCCTACTCCGACCAATGAACCGAAAGCCGCTGCCATATTCACTAAAGGAAGTGTAAGGGCAAGCCCCGAAATAGCCATAGCACCGACTCCCTGGCCGATAAAAATACTATCCACCATATTATACAATGACGCCGCTGTCATCGCAATAATAGCAGGGATAGAATACCGCATCAGTAATTTTGAAATCTTCTCTGTACCTAACAGTAAAGGCGTAGCATGTTTAGCCGGCATCGTATCTCCTCCCACATTTAAAGACCGTTCTGTTCCCCTTTGAAACAGAACACATTATAAAAAACAACCATTTAATAACACGCAAAGATAATAAATAAACGGGATAATTTTCACATAAACGGAATCTGTCGGGAGAGTTACTTCGGGTCTAATTTCTCCAACAAAATATCCCGGTAACTCCCGCCTATAGGCAACTTTTCTCCCGCAATAGTGACCACATTTCCTTCCAATGTTTCAATATAATGGAAAGAAACGATATAAGATTTATGAATACGTAAAAAACGATCAGACGGAAGCTGCTCTTCCAGGTTCTTCAGCGTATAATAAGCCGTAATCCGGTTATTCAAGGTATGAAAAGTAACATATTCCCGTTGCCCTTCGATATACACCAGATCGGAATAATTAATCTTGTAGATCTTATGGTCGGCTTTTACCAACAGGTAATCCTGAGTAAGCGTAGTCAATCGGGAACCGGAAGGTTCCTGTTTTTCCGATACGGCAGCTACTGCCCCTAAACGCTCAATCGCTTTATTCACTGCCGTAAAAAAACGGGGAAAAGCAATCGGCTTCAATAAATAATCTACCGTATGCAATTCATAACTTTCCAAAGCATGTTCCGAATAAGCCGTAGTAAAAATAATCGCCGGGCCGTTTTTCAGATTATAGGCCAATTCCAACCCGGAAATATCCGGCATCTGAATATCCAGAAAAAGTAAATCAACAGGTTGGCGCTGCAACAAGGCAAAAGCCTCGACAGCATTGGAAACAGAACCGACAAGTTCCAGGCTCGGAATTTTTTGGATATACTCGCAGAGAAGTTTCCGGGCTAGAAATTCATCATCCACCACTAAAACCCTGTATTTCGTATCTTTTCCCATAATGGTTTAAATATACCCCTAATTTATCAATATTCAAAACATATCCCGTAAATTACCCTCCGATCCGAATAGAAAGCTCTACTTGATAATAGTCCGGCATATCGGTTATATCCAGCTTATAGGATTGCGGGAACGACAGTTCCAACCTCTGCCTTACATTGGCAATTCCGATGCCGGTATTCGAATTTTTTTTGGAAGCGACTGCTACCGCTTTACTGTTCCGGGTAGTAAACATTAATTGCGTATCCGTTAAAGCCAACGTTATATGAATATATGCTCCGGAAACACTTCCTATCCGGCTATACTTAAAACAATTTTCAACGAAAGGCTGTAAAATCATCGGAGGAAATTTGAACTTCGGATTATTTACCTCCTTAACGAAAGAGATATCCTGCTCTCCCTCCATACGCATCAACTGAAAGTCGATAAAATTTTCAATGTAATTAATCTCTTTCTCTATAAAAACATTTTCCGACTGGCAGTCGTCCACCACATAACGCAACATCTCCGAGAGCTTCAATATACTGTCGGGGGCATTCTCATCCTGCGTATAAACCATGGAATAAATATTATTCAAGGCATTAAACAGAAAATGAGGATTGATCTGCGACCTCAGCATCCGCAGCTCCATGTCCTTTTTCTCCTTTAAAAGGCGTTCCGAATGTTTCGTCATTTCTCGGTTATTCCGTATCTGGGCAGCAATATTCCCATAAGCGAAAGAAGAGATAAAAAAAACGGAATATTTAAAAACAGAGTATGCAATGGCATCATTCCTGCTCGGTATATTATCAACTAACAAAGGCATCAGGAAACCGTCGATGATTGCAAATAGAGCGATACTTACAATCAGCAATAAAGCAGAAAAGATATAATAGAGGAAATAACGATGCGGTTTTAATAAATGAGGAATCAACGATACCCTATTAATCAAAGAAACCGAAACCATCCCCGAAACAATCAAAGCAGAAGATACCACTGCCAGAAGAGCATCGTGGGAAATTCCTCCCATAAGAAGGAATAAATAAACACAAATCCACACCAACACCTCATCACGAGAACATAAAAATTTCTTTCCTCTTTTTCGCTTCTGCTTATCCATATTGCCAAATTTTATTTCGATTCAAAAATAGCGAATCCGGAACAACGCCCCTAATATTTTCAATAAAACCTTTTCCAACTCCAATAAAACAAACAATCTTTCCTACAACCCTGTTACCGGACTCCAAACTTATTACCGGCATATATTCATACAATATACTAAACCCCCACTATTCCGGCACCACGTTCCCACAAACCGTTATAACAAAAATCGTTATTCTTATACTACAATTAACCTATTTCTGAATCAATGATTTTACTTTACGTGGGAAGGCTCGTTGCCTTCATTAAAAAATTCAATAATTATGATTATAGGTTATTTAAGAGTTAGCACAAAAAAGCAATATCTGTCTAACCAACAAGATGAAATCAGGCGTTTCGCCGAAAGTAAAAATTTTACAATCGATAGCTGGGTTACCGAAGTAGCCAGCGGTAAAAAGAAAGGACAAGACCGGAAACTCGGGGCACTTCTGAAACGGATGAAACCGGGCGACACATTAATCGTTACCGAAATATCCAGGCTTAGCCGTACCCTGACCGACATTATGGCAATTATGGGGAAATGCCTTAGTAAAGAAATTAACCTCTATACCACA
>DVIX01000095.1 GCA_018710935.1 Candidatus Avirikenella pullistercoris
CTATCGTTCCGTTGGATCCGACCGTTCCGTATGATGTCCGTGATGTGATTAAAAGTATTGCCGATGATAGCGATTTCTTGGAAGTAATGGAATTATTTGCAGGCAATATCGTAGTAGGTTTCGGCCGGATCGAAGGAGAAACCGTAGGGTTTGTCGCAAACCAGCCGGATGTTATGGCGGGTGTGTTGGATTGCGATTCTTCCGATAAAGCTGCAAGGTTTATTCGTTTCTGCGACTCATTCAATATTCCTATTATTACGTTGGAAGACTTGCCGGGATATTTGCCGGGTATCGACCAGGAACATGCCGGGGTAATCCGCCATGGTGCAAAATTATTGTATGCTTACAGTGAGGCTACTGTACCTAAAATTACGGTGATTCTGAGAAAAGCTTATGGAGGTGGTTATATTGCTATGGGGTCCCGTCATTTGCGGGCAGATTTCGTGTTTGCATGGCCGCAGGCAGAAATTGCCGTAATGGGACCGGATGGAGCAGCAAATATTATCTTCCGCAAAGAAATCATGGAAGCGGAAAATCCGGAAGAGATGCGTAAACTTAAAATACAGGAGTATAAAGATAAATTTGCGAATCCTTATGTCGCAGCTTCTAAAGGATATATAGATTCTGTAATAGCGCCGGAAGAAACCCGTCGGTTTGTCGCTCATGCGCTTTCCGTTGCGAAGAATAAAACAGTGCTTCGCCCGACTAAGAAACACGGACTTCCTCCATTTTAACAGATTTGTATTATGAGTAAAAAAGAAAAAACAGAATACGAAATCATAGCTACCCAACATGGTGAATTCAAGACAAAAAGATTGGCACCGTGGTATAAAAATCGGAAATCGTGGGAACCGGTAAATCCGAAACATTTGCTTTCATTCATTCCGGGAACGATCGTTGAAGTCAAAGTCGCTCCGGGAGATAAAGTAAAGGAAGGGGATGATCTGATACTGTTTAAAGCTATGAAAATGGACAGTATGATTCAGTCGGAAACGGAAGGAATTGTAAAAACTGTTCATGTCGTTCCCGGGGATAAAGTTCCTAAAGGCTTCCTTTTGTTGGAATTTGAATAAAAGGAATTTGAATAAAAGGAAATGGAATAAAGCAGACTGATTTTTAAAAGAGGCTGTTCATAAGCAGATAAAAGCAGTTTATTTCTTTGGTTGGAAAAGAAAAAGCAGTTGTTTTTATCTGTGAGGGACAGCCTCTTTTTCTATGAAAGAAAAGGTTGCCTTTTCAAGAAGATATGATAAAAATAATTATCTTTATACAAAATTTGCAAATTATGGAAAAATTGAAAATAGGAGATAAAGCACCGCATTTCAGCGGGATTGATCAGGATGGGGAAAAAATTGCTTTAGGCGATTTTGACGGGAAAAAACTGATTCTTTATTTCTACCCGAAGGATAATACCTCGGGATGTACGGCGGAAGCGTGCAGTTTAAGAGACGGATATAAAGAGTTGTTGGAAATGGGATTCAATGTAGTAGGGGTAAGCCCTGATAATGAAGCATCGCATCGTAAATTTATGGAAAAATATTCATTGCCTTTCCCTTTGATTGCCGATACGGAGAAAGAGATTGCTGCTGCTTACGGTGTTTGGGGATTGAAAAAATTTATGGGCAGGGAATATATGGGTATTATCCGTACTACATTTGTAATCAATAACGGGGTGATAGAGAAGATATTTGATAAAGTAAAAACGAAAGATCATTTCGTACAGATTGTCGATTCATACAAGTAAAATCAGTAAATTTTGCAAGAAATTTTCTTGCATGGATTAAAGAAAGAATAACGTTTATGGCAGAGAAAGAAGTTAAGAAAAAGAATGATTTGGCAGCCGATAAATTGAAAGTATTGGCTGCTGCGATGGATAAAATTCAAAAAGATTACGGAAAAGGGGCGATTATGCGGATGGGCGACCAGTCTGTTGATAAGAATATTCCGGTTATTCCTAGTGGTTCCATTACTTTGGATGCTGCATTAGGAGTAGGAGGATATCCCAAAGGGCGTATTATCGAAATTTTCGGACCGGAATCATCCGGTAAAACGACTTTGGCGATTCATGCGATAGCGGAAGCCCAGAAGTTGGGGGGCATTGCTGCGATTATCGATGCGGAGCATGCTTTCGACCGTTTTTATGCGGAAAAGTTAGGGGTGGATATAGATAATCTGTTGATTTCCCAGCCGGATAACGGAGAACAGGCGTTAGAAATAGCAGAAGCCCTGATTCGTTCGAGTGCTGTGGATATCGTGGTGATAGACTCAGTAGCTGCATTGACGCCTAAAGCAGAAATAGAAGGGGATATGGGTGAAGCTAAAATGGCATTGCAAGCCCGTTTGATGTCGCAAGCTTTGCGTAAATTGACAGGAACGATCAGTAAAACGCAAACAGTTTGTATTTTTATCAATCAGTTGCGTGATAAGATAGGAATTGTTTACGGCTCTCCTGAAACGACGACCGGAGGAAATGCACTGAAATTTTATGCTTCTATTCGTTTGGATATTCGTAAAGGACAAGCTATTAAAGACGGGGAAGAACAGTATGGCGTGCATGCCAAGGTAAAGGTTGTAAAAAATAAAGTGGCTCCTCCTTTCCGTCGGGCTGAGTTCGATATTATTTATGGTGAAGGAATTTCCAAAATCGGGGAAATAATCGATATTGCTACTGATGAAAATATTATTTCTAAGAGCGGCTCGTGGTTCTCGTATAATGGAAATAAATTGGCTCAGGGTCGAGAAAACGTTAAGGCTGCATTGATGGCTAACCCGGAATTGACGGCGGAGATAGAAGCGAAAGTACGTGCGGTTTATAATGAGGAGAAAGATGTTAAAAAAGAACCGAAGAAAGAAGAGGGGACGGCCGCAGAGAAATTGGTAGAATAGTTATTATGCAAATTGTTATAAATAAAAAGAGCGATTTTTTAATCGCTCTTTTTATTTGATTTCGTTTGTTCGTTTAAAGAGTATCTTTACCGTATTTTTGCGGGAACATGTTCATATCGTCAAGAACTTTCATGATTTTCTTAACGTGCAATGCAGAATTGTAAAGCAAATCTTTTTCTTCTTTGTTCAAGTCGATTTCGATAACTTTTTCAACTCCGTTTTTGCCTAATACGACAGGAACGCCTAAATGTAAGTCATGCAGGCCGTATTCGCCGTTCAGTGAAGCACATACCGGAAGTACGGCTTTGGTATCCTTAGCGATAGCTTCTACCATGATCGCTGCGGATAATCCCGGTGCATACCATGCGGAAGTTCCCATTAATTGAACGATTTCTCCGCCGCCGTTTTTAGTTCTTTCAATGATTTTATTCAGAGTCGGTTCATCGAGAAGTTCGGTAACAGGAATACCTGCAACGGTAGTAAAACGAGGTAGCGGAACCATTGTATCGCCGTGTCCGCCCATTAATTGAGCTTGAACCAGACGAGGAGAAGTGTGTAATGCTTCTGCGATGAAAGAAGTGTAACGGGCAGTATCCAAAACACCTGCCATACCCATAACGCGATTCGATTTAATACCTGCAGCGAGGAATGCAGTGTAAGTCATTACGTCAAGAGGGTTGGAAACAACAATGATAATCGGATTCTCATTGTATTTCATAATATTTTCGGTAACCTCTTTAACGATTCCTGCATTGATACTGATAAGGTCGTCGCGGCTCATACCCGGTTTCCGGGGAAGTCCGGCTGTGATAACTACGATATCGGAACCTTCGGTAAGGGAATAGTCATTTGTAGAACCGACGATTCGGGTATTGAAGTCGAGCAGGGAAGATGTTTGCCACATATCAAGGCCTTTCCCTTGAGGAATACCGTCTTTTACGTCGACAAGAATCACTTCTTTGCAAACGTCCATTCTTGCTACTTCATGAGCGCATGTCGCTCCTACGTTGCCGGCACCGACAACTGTAATTTTATTAACCATGATACGATATAATTAGGTTTATTAATAAAGATAGCTTCATAAAGAAGCAGTCTCGTTATCCTATAAGTTTTGCGTAATCATCGGCAGAGAGTAAATCGTTTACTTGTGCCGGATCGGTTAATTTCACTTTAATCATCCATCCTTCGCCGTATGGATCCTTGTTTACTGTTTCAGGAGCGTCGTTAAGTGCTTCATTGAATTCCAGAACTTCACCGGCAACTGGGATAAATGCATCCGATACGGTTTTTACAGCTTCGATAGTCCCGAAAACTTCTTCTTTATCCAATGTTTCACCTACAGTCGTTACATCAACGAAAACAATATCGCCCAATTGGCTTTGAGCAAAATCGGTAATGCCTACATAGGCAACTTCTCCTTCTACACGAATCCATTCGTGGTCTTTGGAATACTTTAAATTTGATGGAATATTCATAGTTATAATGATTTAAAAATGCTTGCGCATTATGTACTGTTTATTCGCTAACAATAAAATCATAGCAAATATAATATCTTTTTTTTAAACTTAAAATAAATCGGAGGCTATCTTGTGATAAATCGAAAAAGAAATTTTGGGTAGGAAAATAATAATGCGGATATAAATAAAAAAGAGCGCTTAAGCGCTCTTTTTATATAAAAAATAAATCGGTTACTCTGCCATGTTGGGAATTGGTTTGTTATATTCTCCGTTTTCCATTTTGCCGCGGCATTTCATAAAGCAGTCGATCGTATATCTCACATCATCCAAAGTATGGGCTGCTGTCGGGATAATCCGTAAGATAATTTCGTCTTTTGGGATAACCGGATAAGTTACTACAGAACAGAACAGATTATATTTTTCACGAAGATCGACAACAAGATTCGTCGCTTCTTCTACACCGCCTTTCATATATACCGGGGTAACGGGCGATTGGGTAACTCCTATGTTGAACCCGTTATCTCTGAAACCTTTTTGAAGGGCTTTGGCGATAGTCCATAATTTTTCTTTGTATTCAGGATGTTGCTGAATAAGTTCCAAACGTTTCAGCGCTCCTTTTACCATAGGCATAGGAAGTGATTTCGCATAAGTTTGAGAACGCATGTTGTAACGCAGGTAATTTACGATATCCGGATCGGAAGCGACAAAAGCGCCGATTCCTGCCATGGATTTGGCAAAAGTGGAAAAATGCACGTCAACGCCGTCTTCTACGTGGAAATGTTCCGGAGTGCCGGCTCCGCGTTCTCCCATGGTTCCGAATCCGTGGGCATCGTCGACCAAAAGGCGGAATTCAAAATCTTTCTTCATGGCGACTAACTCATCCAGTTTTCCCAAATCGCCTTTCATGCCGAATACGCCTTCAGTAATAACCATTACGCCGCCGCCGTTCGCTTTGGCTAATTTTGTTGCGCGTTCCAATTGTTTGCGGCAGTTTTCCATGTTGTTGTGGGGATATACGAAACGTTTCCCTCCTTTTGCTTTGTGTAACAACAGACCGTCGATAATGCAGGCATGCGATTCTGAATCGTAAACGATAACGTCTTTACTCGAAACCAATGTGTCGATGATGGATACCATTCCTTGATAACCGTAATTAAGCAGGAAAGCGTCCGGTTTTTTTACGAATTTTGCCAATTCCCGTTCCAGCTTTTCATGCCATACGGTTTGTCCGCTCATCATACGGGCCCCCATAGGATAGGCCATGCCATATTCTTTTGCAGCTTCTGCGTCGGCAGCCATCACTTCCGGGTGAGATGCCAGTCCCAGATAGTTATTCAAACTCCAATTCAAAACTTCTTTTCCGCGGAATTTCATGCGCGGTCCAATAGTCCCTTCCAGTTTAGGAAAAGAAAAGTAGCCATGACTTAATTTTTGATACTGGCCGATTGGCCCCCCAGCATCTTTTTTGATTCTTTCAAAAATATCCACTGTTCTTTAATTTAAGTTGTTGTATCAAAGGTTTTCTCGACCTTCTTATAATTAACCATGCAAAGGTATGGATTGTGGCTATAAATTATGTAAGTATAAAAGCGTATTTCTGGTAAGTCTATATATTGTTTTTCGTCCAAAAAACGTTTATTAACAAGCGAAGATTCCTGCAAATGATTGGTTATTCCGTTACAGATAGGCATAAGTGGTTTGTGCGGGAGAAAAAAGTGGTCGGCTTTGGGGCATAAATCGGGAGAGTGCGGCTCTTTTGCCGTTATCGGGAAACAGTGTCGGAGGAATGTCGCTATATGTTTGTATTATTGAAATTAATCTTTAAATTTGCTTGATTTTTTCTAAAAGAAATTCACGTATGAGGTTATTGAATATATTTCTGGTAATCAGTTCTCTGTCGATTATCGTGTCGTGTAACGGATATGCGAATTTGTTGAAAGGGCGGGATTATCAGAAACAATATACGGAAGCATTGCGGTATTATAACCTGCAAAAAGACCGCCGGGCGATAGAACTTTTTTCGAATATCGAAAATATTTTCAGTGGTACGGACAGGATAGATACCATTAAGTTTTATAAGGCAAAAGCCCATTATCGGGAACGTGATTATTACAGCAGTGTAGATTTATTCGATGAGTTCAGGAAAATATATAGTCGCAGCCCTTTTGCCGAAGAAGCGGAATACCTGTATGCAATGAGTTTTTACGAGTTGGCTCCGGATGTGGAGTTAGACCAGACCAATACGGCCAACGCTCTTGCCGCTTTTCAGGAGTATGTGGAACGTTATCCTGAAAGTTCCAAAGTGGAGGCTTGTCTGGAGTTGGAAAACGAATTGCAGATGCGTTTGTATGAAAAAGCTTTCCTTATCGGAGAAACGTATTATGATATCGGCTATTATAATTCGGCGATACATACATTTCGGAATGTATTGAAAAATTTTCCGGATATACCCCAGCGGGAACAGATTATGTATTATTTGGTAAAAGCGAATTACCAGTATGCGAAAGCTTCTATCGAGGCAAGGCAGAGGGAACGTTTTTATAATACGATCGATGCTTATTATAATTTTGTTTCGCAATATCCTGAGAGCAAATATATGAATGAGGTAGAGCGTATTTATCGGAATTCGGAAAGATTATCGAAAGGGGAAGAGGCGATAGAACATGTGTCGGACGAGCTTGACCTTACGGAAAAGAGAGTGGCGCGAATGGAGAAAAAAGCAATGAAATGGGAAGATAAGGTAGATGACGGACGGATGACACGAGAGAAAATGAATGAAAAACTGAATAAATTTCAGATGAAGATAGATAAGGATAAGTTGAAAAAGGCGGCTCGTGAACAGAGACAATCGGATAGATTGAATAAGAAAGCAGCGAAGGAGAAAGAGTCGGAGGAAAGAGAACAGGTTTCGGAAGTTGAAAGTATCGGAACGACAGAAAATGAATAAATAATTATTTTCAGCTATTTATAGTAAAAAATATTTTTGTGGGTAAGATTGGCTTTATTGTCATACATTTTTCGTAACTTGCGCCGGATTTAGATAAAGAACATACATTCAAAATAAATATAAAGGTCTGTAACAATGGATTTAAAGAAAGGGACAATTCCTACGAATACCGTAACGAGAACACTTAATCAATTGGATGCACAAACGGGTAATATTTATGAATCGGTAGTAATTATTGCTAAACGTGCGAATCAGATTAGCAGTGAGATTAAGCAGGAACTCAGTCGGAAACTTACAGAATTTTCAAATGTCAGCGATAATCTGGAAGAAACTTTTGAGAATCGTGAACAGATAGAGATATCCCGTTATTATGAACGTCTTCCGAAACCTGTATTGGTTGCTACGGAAGAGTTTTTGGCAGGAGAACTGCAATATAAAGAACCGGTTGAAGAAAAACAGGAAGAAAATTAAGGTTACCGGTCGGGATAGTTTTTATCCTTAAAATGGCAAATCATGCTTGAGGGCAAAAAGATATTATTGGGAGTAACAGGAAGTATAGCAGCTTATAAGGCTGCTATACTTGTCAGAGCCTTAGTGGAAAAAGGGGCTGAAGTAAAAGTGGTGATGACAGAATTGGCTAAACAGTTTATTACGCCGCTGACTATGGCTACTTTGTCTAAAAATCCGGTATTGGTCGATTTTTTCAACCCTGAAAACGGAGAGTGGAATTCCCATGTTAAATTGGGGCTATGGGCGGATGCATATGTAATTGCTCCTGCTACGGCCAATACGATAGGAAAAATGGCGCATGGCGTTGCAGATAACCTGTTGCTTACTTCTTATTTGTCTGCACGTTGTCCGGTTTTTGTGTCTCCGGCCATGGATTTGGATATGTATGCTCATTCTGCGACTCAACGTAATATGGCGGTTTTGCGTCGGGATGGAGTGCATATTATCGAGCCGGGAGAGGGATTTCTTGCGAGTGGGTTGATCGGGAAGGGAAGGATGGAAGAACCGCATGAGATTGTGCGTTATATCGATGATTTTTTCGATAAAAAGGAGCAGCAAGGCCGTTTTCGTGGGAAAAAGGTTGTCGTAACTGCCGGCGGGACGATTGAACCGATTGATTCCGTACGTTTTGTAAGCAATTATTCATCCGGGAAAATGGGGTATGCCATAGCGGCGCAGTTTGCTGCCGAGGGAGCGGATGTTACGATAGTACATGCAGCTGTCGACGGCCGCTTGCGCGGAACCTTGCCGGGAATAAAGGAGATAAAGACATTGTCGGCGGCGGAGATGTACGAACAGATGATTGAATTGCAACCAGAAAGCGATATTATTGTGATGGCTGCGGCGGTGGCCGATTATACTCCGGAAAAGGTGGCTGATCATAAATTGAAGAAAAAGCCCGATGATAAAAATTTTGTGCTGGTGTTGAAAGAAACGCAGGATATTGCGGAAATGTTGGGTAAGATGAAAAAAGAGGGGCAGTTGTTAGTCGGTTTCGCTCTTGAGACGGACAATGAAGCGGATAATGCCCTGAAAAAATTGAAGAAAAAAAATTTGGATTTTATTATATTGAATTCTTTAAGGGATAAGGGAGCAGGGTTTGCTACCGATACTAATAAAATTACGATTTATCATAAAAACGGGGAACGGAAGGTCTTCCCTTTGAAAAGCAAGCCGGAAGTGGCTGTCGATATTGTAAATGAGATTGCAGGATGTCTTTAGATCTTATTTTATCCCTCTGTTTATAATTTTATTCGGAAAGATATGATACAATTGGAAAATATCAGCAAGTGGTATGGGGAAATATTGTTGTATGAAAATCTTTCCTTGACGATAGCGGAAGGACACCGGATTGCGTTGATTGCTAAGAATGGTGCAGGAAAAACTACTTTATTGAATATTGTAGCGGGTGTCGAGTCTGCCGATAACGGAAATGTTACTTTTCAGAACGGGATAACGGTGGGATATTTGGCACAGGAACCGGTATTGGCGGATAATCTGACTGTATTGGAGGCGATATATCATGCCGACGATGCATTGGTTTCCGTTGTACGGGATTATGAAAAAGCGTTGGCAGAAAATGATAATATCCGATTAGGAGAGCTGATTTCTCAAATGGATGCGTTGAATGCCTGGGATTTTGAACATAGAGCAAAAAATATTCTTACCCGGTTGAAGATAACCGATTTTTTCCAGAAAGTGGCTACTTTGTCCGGAGGACAGCGTAAACGGCTTGCTTTGGCGATGGTTCTGATAGAGTCGCCGGACGTATTGATTTTGGATGAGCCAACCAATCACCTTGATTTGGAAATGGCGCAATGGCTGGAAGATTATCTGTTGAAAAGCGGCAAAACGCTTTTTATGGTAACGCACGACCGTTATTTCCTGGACAGGGTATGCACGGATATTTACGAATTGGACCATGGTATTCTTTATACCTATAAAGGAGGGTATAGCGATTATGTGGAAAAACGGGCGGAGCGAATCGAACAATTCAATACGGAAGTGGAAAAAGCGCAAAATTTGTTCCGTAGGGAATTGGAGTGGATGCGCCGGATGCCTCAGGCGAGGGGACATAAAGCGAAATACAGAAAGGATGCTTTTTATGAAACGAAAGAAAAAGCTTTCCGGAAAAGAAATGATGACGTAATCGATATTCAGATTAAAGCTTCCCGGTTGGGAACTAAGATATTTGAAGCAGATCATCTGAACAAGCGTTTCGGAGATAAAATAATATTGAATGATTTTTCCTATCGATTCGCTCGTTATGAGAAGTTAGGCATTGTTGGCAAAAACGGGACAGGGAAAAGTACGTTTTTGAATATTATATCGGGAGATATGCAGCCGGATAGTGGAATTGTGGAGATAGGGGAAAGTGTGCGTTTCGGTTATTACCGCCAAACCGGAATGAGTTTCGATGAGAATAAAAAAGTAATTGATGCAGTCCGGGAGATAGCGGAAGTCGTTACGTTAGGCGATGGAAAAACAATTACGGCAAGCCAGTTTTTGAATCATTTTCTTTTTCCGCCGGAAGTACAATATACTTATATTTATAAATTGAGTGGGGGAGAGAAACGCCGTTTGTATTTGTTGACGGTTTTGATGATGAGCCCGAATTTCCTGATATTGGATGAGCCTACCAATGATTTGGATATAATGACTTTGAATATATTGGAGGATTATCTGGAAAAATTCGGGGGATGCCTGATTGTGGTTTCCCATGACCGTTATTTTATGGATAAGGTTGTCGATCATCTTTTGGTTTTTGAGGGGAATGGAAAAATTACGGTTTTTCCGGGTAATTATACACAGTATCGTAACAGTGTGGAAGAAAGAGAGGAGCAGGAACGTAGAATTCAGGAAAAACCGGTCTTATCGAAAAAATCTGTTTCTGAAAAAGTGGAACGGGAACGTAAGTTGACTTTTAAAGAAAAACAGGAGATGATGAGCCTGGAACAGGAGATAGAGGTTTTGGAGAAGGAGAAAAAGGAGATGGAAAAGGCTATGAGTAGCGGGACATTGAGTATTGACGATTTAACGTCGTTGTCTGAACGTTACGGAATTCTTTCCGCTGATTTGGATGAAAAAAGCATGCGATGGCTCGAATTATCGGAAATTAAAAGTTAAATTGATTTCTTCGATTTCTTTTTAAGAAAGTTATACATACAGTATATTGACCTCTTTCATATATTTTTGTTCTAATATACGAGCAATGTACTTCATTACTTTCCGTCTTAATTCGAATTCATCTACCATATAAAAACCGCCGTTTTCTCGGCTTGTTCCGATTAACATATTGATTTCGTCGCTTTCCAGAAGCATTTTGCATACTGTTGCAGCCGGACCTATTTCTCCTGAAAAATAATCGTGTTTTTGCAGTATGTCGTAAACCTTACTCATCGTAACTAGACTTTCGGTTATTATATTTACTCCTTGCATGTGCCATGCCGGTTGCACATCCGGGTCGGATGAGAATTCATCTTTTAGAATTTCTACCCCTTTCAATTTAGAAATCAGCAAGGCAAGGTGATATCCGCAAATAATTTTTTCTCCCTGAAAATTATCGATTGTTTCTACTAATTTGGGGTATTCACTTTCTGAAGAGGGAGGGCATGAACACATCAGAACGCTTTTAGGTTTTCGGATGCTGATAACAGCACAGGTGATATCGTCATGAGTCAGTTCCGGTTCGTTATTTATGGCTCTTCCCATAATTTTTGCAGCGAGGTCGGAAGAGTTGATTTGTTTGTCGCCGGATAAAGTTTGTAAAATAAATTGATTTACGTTTTTTCTTCCCCAACCGAATGGGTATAAATCGCTGCCTAACCCGCTTTGGGTGATTCCATCGCTCATGATGACGATACGGTCGTTTTCCTGTATGTCGAATGTCGTTGTCCGGATTATCAAATCCCTATTCGTTTCGGCTCTTTTAAGAATAATTTTATCCCCGGCGGGTTCAAATAGTCCACCGTTCCTGTATATAAGGCTTTGGGGATTATCGTATTCGATAATGGTAGCTTTTCCGGTGTTGTGATTTATATCAACAATGGAGAATGTGGAATAACTTATTTTGCGAATGCTGCATATCGGAAGGCTTTTCAGTATCATTTCAGCCGTTTCTCGAATGTCGTCTTGGCGATAGTCGAAATTGATGATCATCGATGCTGTAAGCGAAGACAAAACATTGGCTTTTACACCATGTCCCATTCCGTCGGATAAGACGGCAATGGAATGTGCGCCTCCTTCCATACGCCGGAAAAGGAATGTATCTCCGCAGATACGTTCTTTTTTATAGGTTTCTTGTTTGCAAGCGATATCGGTAAACAAGTTGGTTGCCATCTATTTTTCTCCTATTGACTTAATGATAGAATTAAGAATTTTGGTCGTTTCGGATGTTTCCTCTCCCATAAGAAATCCTATTTTTTGAATCATAGCCATATTTTTATCGATTACATCCCGAATGCGGGAGGCGATTTCCTCTTTTTTCAAAACATTATTGTCGTACAAATTTCGAAATATGGCTAAAACCTGTTCGCCTTTTTTGAGACAATATATGGAAAGGTTCATCAGAGCCTCTTTGATTTCAATTTCTGCGTTGACGATATCGTTGCCACCGTGCAGCGAATTTAAAAACAGCATATGTATTTCAGGGGGGAAAACCTGCCTTATATCTATATCAGTCAAACCTGGGACTTTTTCAGATAGTTCGCGGGCTTCGTATGGCAATAATTCAATGAAAGAGTTATTTGTGAAACTGATCTTCCCGTCCTTACTTACAACAACAATCGGCTGAGGCAATTTATCGATGATCAACCGTATTGTCCTGTTGATTTTTATTAATTCTGTTTTTATGAATTTGTTTTCGGCCCGGAGCCCTTCTATTAATCCCTTGTATTCCTGTAACTTCTTTTCTAATGCAGAATAATCTTTTCCCTCATCCATAAAAAACAAATATCGAGCTGTTTAGTACTTTGATTTACTTATGTTTATTGATGAAAATCTATGAATGTTTCTGTCGATTTCCCTTTAAATACAGTTGTAATTTATAAAAGTTTTATGTATAAAAAATGTTTTTGTCATGAAAAAAATCCCATTTTGTGAAAAAAATATAATATTAAAAAATGTTTGTAAAATGTAAGTCGTTTATAGTTAATTGATTATTTATTTTGCCTGAGAAAGGCAAATTTTTTTATAGTATAAAGTTGAAAGAAAGATTGGTATTCTGGTATTTTTGTCTTACTTTGCGTTACAATTATTTAATTTTAAACACTAATTTATGAAAGGCACAGTAAAATGGTTTGATGCAGCCAAAGGTTATGGCTTCATTACGGCCGAAACAGGTAGCGACATTTTTGTTCACTACACAGGTATTAACAAAGAGGGGTTCCGTGGATTGGAACAAGACCAAACGGTTGAGTTCGAGTTGGAAGAAGGAAAGAAAGGACCTCAGGCAGTTAAAGTTGAAGTAATAGGATAAGTATTTAGTTCATAAATATAGAAATTCTTATTATTCCGAAAGAGAAGATATAAAATATCTTCTCTTTTTATTTTTGTCGCTTTTCTTTTGTTACTGGAAAAGGAGGGGAAGAGAATAATGCGGAGTCAGGAGTATAGAATAAAAGATATCGTATTGTGTGATATGTAATGGGTTTTATATAGTTGGACGGGAGCGGGTATATTTTTTAAGATTAGATTTCCGGATAGGTTCGGAACATAAAGAAGGAGGATGTGGAAAATAGTGGAAGTAGTAACTCTGAAGTTGGGCTACTGTTTTGTTTATCGTTTGAAAAAATTTAATATCTTTGATACAGTTATGTCGTATTTTTGAATTGATAAAGAAAATGCAGAGGGTGGAAGGCAAATGTATTGCCTTGTTGAAAAGGTATGTTATTAACAGAAAATCAAATTTATTAGGTTATGAATGTAGCGGTTTCGCAGTTAAATCCTACGGTAGGGGATATTCAGTCGAATAAGGAAAAAATCATAGAGCATATTAATCGGGCAACAGGTAAGGGGGCTGATTTGATCGTATTCGGAGAAATGGCTCTTTCCGGTACGCCTACTTACGATATTGTAAATATGACGGATTTTGTGGACAGATGTTATTCTGCGCTTTCAGATATTGCAGAAGCCGCTGCCAATATCGATGTTTTGGTGGGAATGCCTACGGTTTCCGGAGATGACACTTTTAATTCCGTTGCTTATATCCGGGAAGGGAAAGTGGTCGATTTTTTCAGTAAGGCCATGCCTTTCTCCCGGGATGAACTTCCTTATTATGCAGGGATAGATTCTCCGTCTTTTTTTGATGAAAATGAGAGCCAGACCGATGAATTGCCGGAACATATTATTACGGTGGACGGATACAAAATGTTAATAATGATAGGCGATGATTTGCAGTTTATCAATTCTTTGCAATGTTTCGATACTCCCCGGACTAAACCCGATTTTATCATGCATCTGGCGGCGCGCCCTTATTCGCACGGTGCGCTTGAAGAAGATATAGAACTGTTAAGTTCTGTTGCCAAAGAGAATGAAGTCCCTTTAGTAAGCGTTAATTTGGTAGGAGGTAATACGGATATCGTTTATTATGGAAGTTCCGTAATTTTCAATAAACAGGGACAGATGATCAAACGGTTGAAAAATTTTGAAGAGGATTTTGATATAACGGACCTATCGTCTGAAAATATCCGTCGCCATAAGAGTATCAATTTGCCGGTACAGTCGGCGAGTTCTAAAGTGCGCCATACTTATAAAGCGATTGCTTTGGGAGTGAAAGACTATTTTGGAAAATCGGGCTTTACTTCTGCCTGCCTGGGGCTTTCGGGAGGTATTGATTCAGCGGTCGTAGCGGCTATTGCTGTGGATGTATTAGGGGCGAATAATGTGCGGGTATTGATGATGCCGTCGCAGTTCTCTTCCGGGCATTCCGTGACGGATGCAATGAAATTGGCCGAAAATCTGGGTATTAAATGTGAAAAAGTGGAAATAGAGCCGATATACAATAGTTTTATGAAAGGCTTGGAGCCCATTTTTCAGGGATTGCCTTTCTCTCTTGCCGAAGAAAATCTGCAAGCAAGGATTCGGGGGACATTGATGATGGCGATTTCCAATAAATTCGGAAATTTGTTGTTGAATACTTCCAATAAAAGCGAAATAGCGATGGGATACGGAACGCTTTATGGCGATACGAACGGTGCCCTTTCCATATTGGGGGATGTATATAAAACGGAAGTGTATGCTTTAGCGGAGTATATTAATCATAAGGGAGAAGTTATCCCACGTTCCATTATCGAAAAAGAGCCTTCTGCCGAGTTGAGGGAAGGACAAAAAGATAGTGACAGTTTGCCTGTATATGATATTTTGGACGGAATCCTTTATCGACTGATAGAAGAGGGCATGTCTTTAATGGAAGTGGCAGCGGAAGGATACGATATGGAGGTTGTTTCTAAGGTCAGCAAGTTGTTGAAGGCATCGGAGCATAAGCGTTACCAGTTGGCGCCGGCGTTGAGGGTTTCCAAATGTACTTTGGGAAAAGACAGGGTGATTCCTATCGTTTCCAGATATTGAATTTAAAGTTAAGGGGAAAAAGAAAACAGTGTTTTCTGTGTTTCCTTTTTCGTGTTTAAGGTTTAGAAAGAGAAGAATCTGATGCAACGAATAGAGCATAAAGGGGTAGTTACTTCTGTGGAAGGGAATAAAGTGTTCGTAACGATTATTTCGCATTCGGCATGTGAGGCGTGTCATGCAAAAGGGATATGTAGCGGTGGAGGAACTTCGGAAAGTAAGGCGAAAGTAATTGAGGTTACGGTTCCTGACAGCAGTAATTATAAAATATCGGATGAGGTGATGCTTTTTATAACTACTTCTACAGGTATAAAAGTGGTCGTAATGGCTTATGTTATACCAGTGATAATCTGTTTGTTAGTATTGGTTTTTATGAATAGAGCGGGGATTTCGGATAATGTAAACGGCTTGATTTCCCTCGTTTTTTTGGTGCTTTATTTTATAATTTTGTTTACCTTTAGGCGCAAAATTACCAATAAAATTCTTATTGAAATAGAAAAAACTGAACCTAAATGAACGAAACGTTACTCTTTACCATTCTGACACTCTGTGTGTTGGGAGTTTTGGCTGCATTGATACTTTACTTTGTGGCACAAAAATTCAAGGTGTATGAAGATCCCCGTATCGACGAGGTTGAGAAAATGTTGCCGGGAGCAAATTGTGGCGGTTGCGGTTTCCCCGGATGCAGGGGAATGGCGGATGCGCTTGTAAAATCAGAAAATATCGATGCATTATATTGTCCGGTAGGCGGTTCCAATACGATGAAAGGCATAGCGGCCTTTTTGGGAAAAGAAGCTGCGGAAAAGGAACCTCAGGTAGCGGTAATAAGATGTTCGGGAAGTTGTGATAAACGTCCGAAAACCAATGTATATAACGGAGCAAAACGGTGTTCTATTGCGGCTTCTTTATATAGCGGGGAAACGGGATGTAGTTTTGGTTGTTTAGGATTCGGCGATTGTGAATTGGCATGTTCTTTCGGAGCGATTAAGATTAATCCTGTTACAGGTCTTCCGGAAGTGGATGAAGAAAAATGTACGGCGTGCGGAGCATGTGTGAAGGCATGTCCTAAGATGATTATAGAATTGCGTAAGAAAGGGGTGAAGAACAGACGGGTATTTGTGTCTTGTGTCAATAAGGATAAAGGGGCTGTAACACGTAAGGCATGTTCAGTAGGATGTATCGGTTGCGGTAAGTGTGTGAAGACTTGTCCGTTCGGAGCTATTACGTTGGAAAATAATTTGGCTTATATCGATCCGGCTAAATGTAAGTTGTGCCGGAAATGTGTTGCAGAGTGTCCTACCGGGGCTATCCATGAGGTAAATTTCCCGCCGAGGCCTCCGAAAGCTGCGGCGGAAACAGGAGAAGGAGTAAAACCGGCTGCACCGAAAACAGATAAGCCTCAGGCGGCATCTCCGAAAGCGTCTGTGGAAACAGTGAAACCTGTTGAGGAGAAGCTTGTCGAAAAAGAAAAGCCGGTTCGGAATGTTGAACCTGTTTCTGAAACAGAAACAGTTAAAACTCAGCCGGCAGAGAAAGAAGACCAAGTAAAAACCCAAGAATAAATATATAAAGCGATATGTTAAGAACATTCAAAATAGGTGGTATTCATCCTTGTGACAATAAACTTAGCAAATCAAGTTCTATTGAGGTGTTTCCGCTTCCTGCCAAGGTTGTTATACCGCTTTCCCAACATATTGGGGCTCCTGCGTCTCCTGTTGTGGCTAAGGGGGATAAAGTGAAAGTGGGAACCTTGATTGCTACTGCTGCCGGTTTCGTATCTAGTAATATCCATTCTTCGGTAAGCGGTACGGTTGCTGCTGTCGATATGGTTCCGGATACTGCGGGGATTAGGAAGATGTCGGTTACTATAAATGTGGGAGGAGACGAATGGGAGGAAAGTATCGACCGGAGCGATATATTGGTCAAAGAGTGTAATTTGTCATCGAAAGAAATTATCGATAAAATTGCAGCAGCAGGCATTGTCGGTATGGGAGGCGCTACTTTCCCGACTCAGGTTAAGTTGTCTGTCCCACCAGGGAAAAAGGCCGAATATTTAATTATTAACGGAGTAGAGTGTGAACCGTATCTTACTTCAGACCATAGGGTAATGTTGGAGAAGGCGGAACAGGTAATGGTAGGGGTCGATATTTTATGTAAGGCTTTGGATGTGAAAAAGGCTTATATCGGCATTGAGAATAATAAACCGGATGCAATTGCGCATATGTCGAAGGTTGCAGCCGCTTACCCACATATTACGGTTGTTCCGTTGAAAGTACAATATCCGCAGGGGGGAGAAAAACAGTTGATAGATGCCGTTATTAATCGGCAGGTTCCTTCTGGAGGTCTTCCGATTGATGTAGGTGCTGTGGTGCAGAACGTGGGAACGGCTTTGGCTGTTTATGAGGCAGTACAGAAAAATAAACCTCTTTTTGAACGTGTGGTTACCGTAACGGGAAAAAATTTGCCTACTCCCAAAAATTTCTTGGTTCGTATAGGAACTCCGGTATCGGCGCTTTTAGCACAATGCGGAGGAGTTCCTGAAAATACAGGTAAAATTATTAATGGTGGCCCTATGATGGGGCGGGCTATTGCCAATATCGAGGGAACGATCACAAAAGGTAGTTCCGGAATATTGACAATGGAAGAAAAAGAGGCGGTACGCGGAGAAGAATCGCCGTGCATCCGTTGCAGTAAATGTGTCAGTGTATGTCCGATGGGGTTGGAACCTTATTTATTGTGTGTGATGAGCAAGAAAGGGTTGTTCGCAGAGATGGAGGAGCATAAGCCGACCGACTGTATCGAATGCGGTTCTTGTGCATATACCTGTCCGGCACATATTCCGTTATTGGATTTTATCCGTATCGGAAAAGGCGAAGTGATGAAAATCATTCGTTCGCGTAAATAAAGAGCCCTTGAGGCTATGGGTTAATCAGAATTTAATGAACAAACTTAATAGAATGGATAAAAAGTTAGTTGTATCGCCGTCACCGCATATACACTCCAGCGTATCTACGCCTCGTCTGATGAGTGATGTGATAATTGCCCTCATCCCTGCATTTATCGTTTCGGTTATATTTTACGGTTTTTCATCTGTTATCGTTACAGCTATTGCGGTAGTATCGTGTTTGCTTGCCGAGTATCTTATTCAGCGTTTCATACTGAAAGGAAAAAATACGTTAATGGATTATTCTGCGGCAGTAACAGGCGTTTTGCTTGCCTTTAATCTGCCTGCTACGATTCCGTGGTGGATTATAGTAATAGGAAGCGTAGTGGCTATCGGAGTAGGTAAAATGTCTTTTGGTGGTTTGGGACGGAACCCTTTTAACCCGGCATTGGTTGGCCGTGTATTTTTGTTGATTTCTTTCCCTGTGCAGATGACTTCGTTTACATTGCCTAACAGTGTGGATGCAACATCTGGTGCGACTCCGCTTTCTTTTGTAAAACAGGCTTTGGCAAAAGGAGAAAGTTTGTCGGAGATTATGCCGAATTTCAACTCTTTTGATCTTTTCCTCGGAGATAAAGGCGGTTCTTTGGGAGAAATTGCGGCAGGAGCTTTGTTGTTGGGATTTGTTTATCTGTTGTGGAGAAAGGTGATAACATGGCATATTCCGGTATATATCTTGGGAACGATGTTTATTTTTAGCGGGATTTTATGGATGGTCGATCCGGAACAGTTTGTGAATCCTCTGTTTCAGATATTGACGGGAGGGGCGATTTTGGGAGCTGTATATATGGCTACCGATTATGTTACATCTCCGATGAATCCTAAAGGTATGTTGATTTATGGGGTAGGAATAGGTGTGATTACTATTCTGATTCGTGTTTGGGGGGCTTATCCGGAAGGAATTTCTTTTGCGATTTTGATTATGAATGCGGTGGTGCCGTTGATTAATAAATATACCCGTCCTCGCCGGTTCGGAATAGTAAAAAGCAAATAGAAATAAAATAGATAATTAGTAGGAAGTCTGAACATAAAAAAAGATACAATGAAATCTTCGTTAAGAAATATGGTCATGGTGTTGTTGCTGATAACATTGATCGCTTCTGCGGCAGTAGGAGTCGTTTATCAGTTAACGGTCGATCCCATTCAGGCGGCAAAAGAGGCAAAGATTGTCAATGCTGTAAAAGAGGTGCTCCCTCCATTCGAGTCGTTGAATAAAGAGGTGAAGGCTATTCCTGTAGAGGGTGATACGGTACGTATTTATACGGCTGAATCAGGGAAAGATGTTGTCGGTTATGCCGTGGAAACTTTTTCCAAAAACGGGTTCGGCGGAATGATTCGTATAATGGTGGGATTCCTGCCTGACGGTACAATTAACAGCACTTCGGTTATTTCTCATTCGGAAACGCCGGGATTAGGCGATAAAATGGAAAAAAGCAAGTCTTCTTTTGCTTTGCAGTTCGAAGGTAAAAATCCTGAAACTTTTAAATTGGGGGTTAAAAAAGATGGTACGGGAGATGTGGATGCTATAACGGCTTCAACCATATCTTCACGGGCGTTTGTCGATGCAGTGAAGAGAGGATATGAAAAAGTAATGGAAAACAAATGATAATTGGTTGCAGCAGGAACTATGCTGTTTTAATATAAATGAATAATAAATAGAACCTGGTATTATGAGTAACCTGAAGATATTTACCAAAGGCCTTATAAAAGAGAATCCTACATTCTCATTGATGTTGGGGATGTGTCCTACTTTGGGAACAACGACCTCGGCGGTTAATGGTTTAGGAATGGGGGTAGCTACGATGTTCGTGCTGATAATGTCGAATATCGTGATTTCAATGGTTAAAAATGTAATTCCCGATAAAGTGCGTATTCCTGCCTTTATTGTAATTATCGCGTCTTTCGTGACAGTGGTACAGCTTTGTATGGAAGCTTATGTGCCTTCGTTGTATAATACGTTAGGTGTATTTATCCCGTTGATTGTGGTAAATTGTATTATTTTAGGGCGGGCAGAAGCGTTTGCTTCTAAAA
Organism: Candidatus Avirikenella pullistercoris; assembly: GCA_018710935.1. Classification (GTDB taxonomy): domain Bacteria; phylum Bacteroidota; class Bacteroidia; order Bacteroidales; family Rikenellaceae; genus Avirikenella; species Avirikenella pullistercoris. The sequence continues at coordinate 20,339 of DVIX01000095.1, forward strand.
ATAATGTATTTAAATCCATGTTGGACGGTGCCGGAATCGGTTTAGGTTTTACCCTTTCTTTAACTTTGTTGGGTATGGTAAGGGAGTTATTGGGAAGCGGTTCTTTCTTCGGCTATAAATTCATAGCGGGAGACGGAATGTTGGTATTTGTTCTTGCTCCGGGTGCATTTATTGTTTTGAGCTATTTGATGGTATTGTTTAATAAATTTACTGCTAAACTTAAATAACCTTGTTATATGGAATATTTTGTAATTATTATAGGGGCTATATTTGTAAATAATATCGTTTTATCTCAATTTTTGGGAATCTGCCCTTTCCTTGGCGTTTCAAACAAGGTTTCGACCTCTATCGGGATGGGAGGTGCGGTTACATTCGTTATGGCTATTTCTTCCATCGTAGTTTATTTGATTCAGTATTATGTTCTTGTTCCGTTGGGAATCGGCTATATGCAGACCATTGTTTTTATTTTGGTTATAGCGGCTCTTGTTCAGATGGTAGAAATTATCCTGAAAAAAATGAGTCCTGCGCTTTATCAGGCTTTGGGGATTTTCTTACCATTGATTACAACCAACTGTGCAGTATTAGGGGTAGCGATTTTGTTGGTGCAACGTGAATTTAATCTGTTGGAATCAGTTGTTTTTGCAGTATCCAATGCTATCGGTTTTACATTGGCTTTGGTTCTTTTTGCAGGCCTTCGGGAACGGCTGGAATTGGCGGATGTGCCTAAGGCGATGAAAGGAGTACCTATCGCTATTCTTACGGCAGGTATTTTGGCAATGGCTTTTATGGGGTTCTCAGGGTTGGTATAAAATTTGTTATCGCGGTAATGATAAAACAGGTTTCCGGATTCCGGAAGCCTGTTTATTGTATGAGTCGTTTCGGCATTTTGAGATTTATCGGCAGAAAATAATTGTCCGAAAATTTAAAAACGAGATAAATTCTGGTTTCAGGGTTTAATCTTTAGTGGATATTGTTTGTTCCAATAACTTTTTCCGTTTTTTCCAGTCGGGCATTTCACTCGTAAGTAAATTATAGAATACTTTGGAATGGTTAGGGTGTATCAGGTGGCAAAGTTCGTGGACGATGATATATTCGATACAGGGACGGGGAGCCCGTAGCAATTCTGTATTCAGCCTTATTTCTTTTTTTAGGGTACATACTCCCCAATAGCTTTTTACGAATTTGTTTTTTACGCTGACAGGGTAGATATTGTGGCGTTTTCCAAAATCGGCGATAATAGGACGGCAAATCGTATCGAATATAGATTTTGCTTCTTCATCGTACCATCGTTTTAGTATTTTTTCGGTTTTTTGTATATTTTCGGTATATACAAAGATAGAATTGTCGTTTTTTGTTACTTTTTCTTCCGAGCTTTCTATAATTCGTAAAGTATGTGTTTCTCCTAAATACAGGTGTTGTGCCCCTTCTTCATAAATGCGTTTTATCCGGTTATTTTTCAGAAATTCTATTCGTTCTTTATGTTTCCATATCCAGTTCGCTTTTCCTTTTACAAAAGAGTCTATTTTTGCTATATCCATTCCGAGAGGCGCTTTTACAGTCATTTCCCCGTTGGGTTGTTTTAATTGGATAGAAAGGGTGCGGCGCCGGGAATATTCGATAGAGAATATTAATTCTTTGTTCCCTACCAGTAAAGTATGGTTTCTCGGAATATTATTTCTTTTGGTGTTCTTACCGGGCATTTTAGCGGTTTTGTATCATTTCTAAAAATTGAATTTCATCTATAATCGAAACGCCTAATTTTTCGGCTTTCTGCAATTTGGCAGGCCCCATATTCGCTCCTGCCAGAACGAAAGAGGTTTTGGAAGAGATGCTTGATACGTTTTTACCGCCGTATTCTTCGATTATTTCTTTATATTCTTCTCGGGAATGATGGTTGAATACACCGGAAATGACAATATTTTTATTTGCTAAGATATCGGATTTCGGTTCTTTTTTATATTCAGAAAAATTCAATCCGGCAACTTTTAATCGTTTTATCAGATCTATAGAAGTTTCATCGGAGAAATAGGATAGGATGCTATCGGCGATTTTATCTCCTACTTCTTCTATTTCTAACAGCTGTTCTTTCGATGCGCTGGATAAAGTATCGATATTGCCGACAACTTTGGCTATTTTTTTTGCAGTTGTTTCTCCGACAAACCGGATGCCCAAAGCGAACAATACTCGGCTGAACGGAACCTGTTTGGATTTTTCGATGCTATTGATGATATTATCGGCTGATTTTTCCCCTAACCGTTCCAATATGACTAATTGTTCTTTTTTCAGCGAATAAATGTCTGCGATATCATGTACTAATCCGTTTTGATATAACATTTCAATAGTTTCTTCCCCTAAACCGTCGATATTCATTGCTTTACGTGAGATGAAATGAATCATTCGCCCGACGATTTGGGGAGGGCAGTGAAGTTGATTCGGACAGTAGTGTTTAGCTTCGTTTTCAACTTTGACTAATTGTGTTCCGCATGCCGGGCAGCAGGTGATATAATTTACCGGAATACTGAATATATCTCGGGCAGAAAGGTCAGTTCCTACGATTTTAGGGATAATTTCTCCTCCTTTTTCCACATAAACCATATCTCCGATACGGATGTCGAGTAAGGCGATTTGTTCCGCATTGTGTAAAGAAGCACGTTTTACAGTCGTCCCGGCTAGTTTTACAGGCTCCAGGTTTGCGACTGGAGTAATAGCTCCGGTACGCCCTACCTGGTAGTCAATGGATATGAGGCGAGTTCTTGCCTGTTCTGCCTTGAATTTATAGGCAACGGCCCAACGGGGGGCTTTCGCAGTAAAACCCAATAGTTGTTGTTGTGCGAAACTGTCTACTTTGATAACCATGCCGTCCGTGTCATAAGGCAATGTTTTGCGTTTTTTGTCCCAAAAATGGATATATTCGATTACTTCTTCGATGAAAGAGAACCGTTTCATGGCCTCAGATACTTTGAATCCCCACGATTTACATTCTTGTAATGTATCGTAATGAGAAGTATAGGGCAGGTTTTCTCCATATAGTGTATAGAAAAAACAGTCTAGTCCACGGTGTGCTACTAATTGGGGATTTTGCAACTTTAGTGTTCCGGCTGCTGCGTTGCGGGGATTAGCAAAAGGAGTTTCTCCGATATCTTCTTTTTCTGCATTCAGCCGTTCGAAAGATTTGTGAGGCATGTATATTTCTCCCCGTATTTCGAAATGAGAAGGATAATTGTTGCCATGCAATATTAAAGGAACGCTTTTTACAGTCCGGACATTGGCTGTCACTTCGTCTCCGAATGTACCGTCACCGCGTGTAATAGCCTGTTTTAAAATTCCGTTTTCATAGATAAGCGATATGGCAGTCCCGTCGAATTTCAATTCGCATACATATTGGACGGGGGTAGTAATTTCTTTTCGTACCCTTTTATCGAATTCGTAAAGTTCGTTCTCGTTATAAGTGTTGGCGAGCGATAGCATCGGATATTTGTGCCTTACTTGTTCGAATGTGTTGGTAATATCGCTGCCTACTCGTACAGTGGGAGAATTGGCGTCATAAAATTCGGGATATGTTTCTTCCAGCATTTTCAGCTCATGCATCAGTTTATCGAACTCGATGTCAGAAATGTCGGGAGCGTTCAGAACATAATATTTATAGCTTTGTTCGTTTAGTATATCCCGGAGCCTTTTTATACGTGCTTCAATCTCGCTGTTCGTGTTCATCTGTTTTCAGCTTTATTTTTTAGTTTTGTAAAGGTACGATTTTATCCGGTTAAAAATAGGATTTTTTAGGTTTTCGTATTGATTAATAATCTCTAATTTTATACGAGATTCGGGATTATAAAATAAAAATTGAAATTATTTTTTTTAATTATTTTGGAATTATAAATTTTGATGTATTATTGCAGTCTGAAACATCAAAAAACCTGATATAATAAAGATGAGTGCAAGTCCTAAAAAAAGATTGGTTGTCAGTTACAAAAACCTTTCTGAAGAATTAAAAGAGATTTTGAGAAAAAAATATCCTGCCGGTTTTCAGGATAGTATGATACGTGTGGACAAAGGTCCGAATGATTTTTTTTATGCAGTGGTGTTGGAGACGGAAGAGGCCAGTTATTTGGTGAAAGTAGATGTTAAGATAGACGATAATATCGACGATGAGGAGGATAAAGAGTATTACAATGATGATATTGAAGGAGCTGACGATATTATCGATGATTCTTCCGAGGAAGATGAATAAATAGTTTTGGAAAGTATGTCCGTTTGAGATATAATGTTTTTGTCCGATGATAATGGGGAACGGTGTAAAGGAGTTGGCTGATTCCTTATTGAAAGAGGCGGCGCAGTTGAGGGAACAAAAAAATGCGGAGGGAATGCGCCGGTTCGGGATTGTTTTCAGAAAAGCTTATGGAGTAAAACGTCCGGCCTTGAAAGCGATTGCGGCTCCGTACAAAAATCAGAGCGATTTGGCGGATGAATTATGGCAACGGGATATACATGAGGCTTATATCCTCTCTGTATTGGTAGAAAATGCTCGGAATCTGACTGCGGATAAAATAGATTCCCGAGTATTTAGTTTTTATTCATGGGATATTTGTGATATCAGTTGTATCCTGTACGGAAGAACGCCTTTTGTACGGGAGAAGATAGCTTTGTATGTGCCGGATGAGAGAGAGTATGTCAGAAGGGCTGGATTCGTTTTGATTTTAGTATTGTCGGTTCATGATAAAAAGGCTCCTGACAGCGAATTCATGGAATATTTGAAACGGATAGAGGAATATAGTTTCGATGACCGTAATTTTGTGAAAAAAGCGGTCGATTGGGCTCTTCGTGGAATTGGCAAACGGAATATGAATTTACATGCAGCTGCTGTCGAAACCGCAAAAAAGTTATCTTTTTCTCCTTTGAAATCGGCGCGTTGGATAGGGCGTCATTCATTACGGGAGTTACAAAACGAAAAAGTAATGCAACGGATTGCAAGGTCTGTTAAAGGAAGTTAAAATTTATTCCTTCCCTTTTGAGGAAGAGGCTTGAGTACAATCGCTGCATGAATTTAATCCGCAGGAGAATTTATCGTCGCATGCTTTTCCTCCTCGTAGGGCTTGTTCTTCTTCCATAATTTCCTGAGTCGCACATTTTAATCCTCGTTTTTTCATTTCGTCGTTTTCTCCTACTTCCGATTGTATGGGATGCCCTTTCCGGATAATGGTAATGGAAAGGGAAAAAATTAGAAAGGCGACTGCTATGATTGCAATTATGAGAACGAATGAAATTGTAGCCATGTTTATTCTTATTTTTTATTATCTTTATCAATAAATAAACGCACAATATTAGTGTATTTGTTACTATAAACAAAACGAATTATCGGTTATGAAAATTGTCATTGCGGGAGCCGGTGAAGTGGGAAGCCATTTGGCAAAGATGTTAGGTGATGAGTATCATGATATTATTGTTATAGATGATGATCCGAAACGCCTGGAGGATATTCGCAACTTTGCGGATATCGTTACGATTAATGGAGATTCCACGACATTTGAGACGCAACAAAAAGCGGAGGTGAAGAAGGCAAATCTTTTTATAGCGGTATGCCCGGATGAGAGTAAAAATATTATTTCGGCTATTTTGGCGAAACAGTTGGGAGCTAAAAAATCGATCGCTCGTATCGATAATGATGAATATTTACAGCCTAATAATAAGGAGATATTTATCAATATGGGCATCGATTATCTTTTTTATCCGGAAAAGGTGGCTGCCAATGAGGTGATTACATTGTTGGGGAATACGAGTACAACCGAGTATGTAAACTTCTCGGGGGGTAAATTGGTTTTGGTAGTATTTAAATTGGATGGCAATTCTTCGTTGGTGGATAGATCGTTGTATGATTTTGCAGAGAACAGGGATAAATTGAATTACCGTACCGTTGCTATATCCCGGAACGGGGAAACGATTATTCCGCAAGGAAGTGATATTTTTAAAGAAGACGATACGATTTATGTAATTGCCGATCATAATTATGTAAATGAGGTAATGAGCTTTTCCGGGCAGGATAGTGTGGATGTGCGAAATATGATGATATTGGGAGGAAGTAAGATCGGGCAGAGGGTAGCTATGGCTTTGCAGGATAAAGTCAATATAAAATTGGTGGATTATAATGCGGAGAAGGCGCGCCGGTTATCCGATGTATTGTTGAATACCTTGGTTATCAATGAGGACGGGCGTAATACGGAGGTGATGATAGAGGAGGAATTGGGAACAATGGATGCTTTTGTTGCGGTTACGGGACGTTCAGAAACCAATATTTTGGCAGCGATGTTGGCCAAAAAAATGGGAGTGAAAAAAGTAATTGCCGAGATAGAGAATCTGAATTACATTAATCTGGCGGAGAGTATGGGGGTTGATACCATTGTCAATAAAAAGCTGACAACGGCTAGTAGTATTTTCCGTTTTACGATGAATACCGATGTTCAGGCTATTAAGTGCCTGAATGGATGCGATGCGGAAGTATTGGAGTTTATAGCGAAACCCGACAGTATTATTACGAAAGGGATGATAAAGGATATAAAGTTCCCGTCTAATGCCATTATCGGAGGGATTGTGAGGGGCGATAAAGTTTTTATAGCTACGGGCAGTACCGAGGTGAAGGCATATGACCGGGTGGTTGTCTTTTCTTTGCCGGGAGCCATTTCTAAGATAGGATGGTTTTTCGATTAAGGAAAAGAGAAAGGGATATAAATCTTAAAAAGAAAAATTATGGCAACTTTTGAAGTAAGAGGAGGAAATCCTTTGCATGGCGAGATTTATCCGCAAGGAGCAAAAAATGAAGCATTACAGATATTATGTGCAGTGTTACTTACTTCAGAAAAAGTGACCGTGCATAATATACCTCGCATTCTCGATGTGATGAAGCTGATAGAGTTGTTGGGGAAAATGGGAGTGGAGGTGGAACAGTTAAGTCCGAGCAGTTATACTTTCCAGGCGAGGAATATTAACTTTGAGTATATGGAAAGTATCGAGTATCAAAAAGATATGTCGAAATTGCGGGGTGCGATTATGATAGTCGGCCCTATGTTGGCGCGTTACGGGAAAGGTTTTGCTCCGAAACCTGGAGGAGATAAAATAGGGCGTCGCCGGCTCGATACTCATTTCATAGGGTTTCAGAAGTTAGGGGCTAAATTCGATTTTAATATCAATGTCAGTTTTTTCAGTGTGGAATGCCCGAAACTGAAAGGTGCGTATATGTTGCTGGATGAGGCTTCTGTGACGGGAACGGCCAATATTATTATGGCGGCGACGCTGGCGGAAGGGGTGACGACGATTTATAATGCAGCATGCGAACCTTACGTACAGCAGTTGTGCCGGATGCTGAATCGTATGGGGGCCAAAATATCCGGGATAGGCTCGAATTTATTGACTATCGAAGGGGTTGATTCTCTGCATGGAACCGAACATACTATGTTGCCGGATATGATCGAAGTGGGGAGTTTTATCGGAATGGCTGCTATGACACGTTCTGAAATAACTATAAAAAATGTGTCGTATCAGAATTTAGGGATAATTCCCCAACAATTTCAGCGAATGGGAATCAACTTCGAGCAACGGGGAGATGATATTTTTATCCCTGCGCATGATAATTATGAAATCGAATCGTTTATCGATGGTTCCATTATGACGATTGCCGATGCTCCCTGGCCGGGATTGACACCTGACCTTCTTTCTGTTTTTCTGGTAGTGGCGACACAGGCGAAAGGAACCGTATTGATTCATCAAAAGATGTTTGAGAGCCGTCTTTTCTTTGTCGATAAATTGATAGATATGGGTGCGCAGATTATTTTATGCGATCCTCATAGGGCAACGGTAATCGGGCATAACCAGCAAATCCGGTTGCGTCCGGCGGTAATGAGTTCTCCGGATATTCGGGCGGGGGTTGCTTTGCTGATAGCGGCACTTTCTGCCGATGGACGTAGTATTATTCAAAATGTGGAACAGATAGACCGGGGATATGAAAATATAGACGGGCGGTTGAATGCTTTAGGGGCGGATATTAGAAGGATAGAATAAGACTTAATAAAATATACAGAAAAAATATAACAGAATATTATCGGGCTGGCTTTGGTTTTAGACAGCCCGATTTTTAGGGGTTCATGTATTTGCAACCTTGGAATACATCGAGCTCATCCAGCCGTTTTTCCAACATAGCCAGCAATTCATTATTACGTATCATTCCCCATGAAGGTCCTGAATGAAAACGGGGCGGTGCTTCTCCGGCAAACCGCTCTATGACGAATGCAGGATTCAAGCGAGTAAGAATTTCGATAAAAAAGTCAATGTATTCTTCGAGTTCAAAAAAATTGAATTCTTCGGGATAATTTATATATTGTCGGGACATTGTGGTCCCTTTGAAGATTTGTAGTTGGTGAAATTTTATGGTATTCAATGGGAGCCGGTTAATTGTTCGGATTTGAGAAAGCATCATTTCTTTGCTTTCTCCCGGAAGCCCTAATATAAAATGAGCGCCTACGTGGATACCGCGTTTAGCTGTTTCGGTGATTGCTTTTTCGGAGACGGCGAAATCGTGTCCTCGATTTATCCTTTTCAGGGTTTCATCATAACAAGATTCGACTCCATATTCGATTACGACGTAATGTTTTTCCGATAGCTCTGCGAAATAGTCTAATATTTCGCCGTTTACACAATCTGGGCGTGTGCCGATGACGATTCCGATAATACCTTCGCATGCGAGGGCTTCGTTATAAATTCTTCGTAATTCGTCTAACGGTTTATAGGTATTTGAATATGCCTGAAAGTAGGCGAGAAAATTCTGTGCTCGTCGGTAACGGTTGTTATGGAATTCTATTCCCTCCTCGATTTGTTGGCGGATGCTTTTGTCAGGAGTGCAATAGGATGGGTTGAAAGCTTCGTTATTGCAAAAGGTACATCCTCCTGCAGATATGCTTCCGTCTCTGTTCGGACAGGTGAAACCTGCATCTATGGTGACTTTTTGCACTCGTTCTCCGAATAACCGTTTGAAATATCCGGAATAACTATTGAAACGGCGATTATCTCCCCAAGGATAGACCTTGATATTGTCGGAGGAGATGTTTTGTTCTGTTTCTTTGTTTTCCATTTTTTAACGGGTATTTGTAGGACAAAAGTATGGCAAAGATAATAAACAATTCTGCTATTTTATCGGATGAGAGTATGCGGATTGGGGTAATTTTAATAACTTTATGCCATTAATTTCGAAGAGGTATGATGAAAGTAACATTTCTCGGTACGGGTACTTCCCAGGGAGTTCCGATGATAGGTTGCAAATGTGAGGTTTGTATGTCGAAAGATTTCCATGATAAACGATTGCGGAGTTCTGTTTTGGTAGAGAGTGGTGATACGGTAATCGTTATTGATTCGGGCCCTGATTTCCGTTATCAAATGTTGAGGGAGCGGGTCGATTATTTGGACGCCATTTTGATAACGCATGGGCATAAAGACCATGTAGGAGGGCTCGACGATGTAAGGGCATATAATTATATTTTGGGACGGCCGGTCGATGTGTATGGTGAGGAACGGGTATTGAAGATTTTAAAGAAGGATTTTGATTATGCTTTTGCGCCGGAACGTTATCCCGGTGTTCCTGAAATTATTTTACATCGCATTGATACGGATAAGTTCTGCATTAAACAATTGGAGATTACGCCTATAAGAGGGTATCATTATAAATTACCCGTTTTGGGATTCCGTATAGGGCCTTTTGCTTACCTTACCGATATGAATCGGATTGATTTTGAGGAACAGGAAAAATTGAAAGGAGTGGATACGCTTGTAATCAATGCATTGAGAAGGGAACCGCATATTTCTCATTTTACTTTGAACCAGGCATTGGAAGTTATCGGTTATGTGAAACCTCGTCAGGCCTATTTGACGCATATTTCCCACCAAATGGGGCTACATCAAGAAATAAATAAGGAGCTGCCCGCTAATGTGGCATTTGCTTACGATACGTTAAAAATAGAAATTAATCAAGCAATTTAAAAATAAGAAAGTTATGACGTTTAAAGATAAAGTGGTTCTTGTTACCGGAGCTTCGTCTGGGATAGGATATGCTCTTGTCCGGGAGTTTGCCTCTTTGGGTGCCAAAATTGTTATGGGGGCGAGGAGTGAGGATGTACTTGCAAAATTGGCTTCGGAGTTACAGACAGAAGGAGTATCTGTGGTATATTGTCGTTGCGATGTAACGAAAGAGGAGGAGTGTCGAGCCTTAGTAGAAAAAGGAGTTAAAGCGTTCGGGAGGATAGATGTGTGTATTTGTAATGCCGGTATATCGATGCGCGCCCTTTTTGACGATGTCGATCTGAATGTATTGAAACGTTTGATGGATGTTAATTTTTGGGGGACTGTGTATTGTATTAAATATGCTTTACCATATATTCAGCAGGTTAAAGGTTCTATCGTGGGAGTTTCATCGGTAGCAGGATTTCATGGGCTTCCTGCACGTACAGGATATTCTGCTTCAAAATATGCTATGCATGGCTTGCTTGAAACGATTCGTATCGAGAATATGAAAAAAGGAGTACACGTTATGATTGTAGCACCTGGTTTTACTGCTTCGAATGTTCGTTTTTCTGCATTGACCGCAGATGGAACGCAACAGGGTGAATCCCCTCGGAATGAGGATAAAATGATGACAGCAGAAGAAGTAGCACACCGTATAGCGAAAGGTGTGTATCACCGTAAACGGGAAGTGATTATGGATTTTCAGGGACGGGCTACTAAATTTATTAAAAAGTTTGCTCCGGGACTTCTCGATAAACTTTTTTATAACCATATGGCAAAAGAGCCGGATTCTCCTTTGAAATAAAAAGGAAAAATGAAAAAGGCGAAGGATTTTCCTTCGCCTTTTATTTACAGTCTGATTATACTATTTCTGAGATTTTTTGTCGTTTTTATCCGGTTTTGTTTGGGGGTCTTTGTCTTTTCCTCCTCCGAAAACAGAGAAATGAACATATCTTTTCGGGTTTGCTTTTAAGTCTTCCAAAAGGAGATTCAGGCTGTTGGAAGCATCGGAGAGGTGATTGTATAGAGCCGGATCGTTCATGAATTTCCCGATAGTGCCATTGTCGCTATTCAATGCGGCAATGGTTTTATCCAACTCGTTTACGGTTCCGTTAACCGATGTGATAAGGATTGGCAAACTGGTTTGTAATGAATCGGTGATAACGGCGAGGTTATTCATGGTTGCAGTGATAACGGGTGCGCTGTTTTTCAGCTCTCCTGTCAGAACGGTAAGGTCTGAGGTAATTGTTTCCAGCTTAGTACGTAAATCCGTACTAACATCTTTTACATTTCCTAAAGTAGTCCCGATATTTTTTATGTTGTTATCGTCTAAAATTTTATTCAGGTTGGATAAAGTGGCGGTCAGTTCATCCAACATACCAGTAACTTTATTTTTCAGTTCGTCGATTTGTTTTCCCATATTATCGTCGATAATACCGGCAATCTCATCTCCGTTTTCCAGAATGGTCGATGCATCTCCGATTTGAATGTCGATCGCTTTCCCGCCCAATAAAGATTTATCTACGATGACTGCTACCGAATTGGATGGAATTTTGTATTTGCTTTTTACATTCAGATCGACTTCTACCTTATCGTGAACATTTTTTATTGCCACTTTGGTAACCGTTCCTACCTTAATACCCCGGATAAGTACAGGGGAGGATATTTCTATGTTATTGGATTTATCATAAACGACATGATAGGTATGATTTGCCGAGAGGATATCCACTCCTTTCAGAAAGTTAATACCCCAGTAAGCGACTACCAACATTATTATCCCGAATATACCTACTTTGACTTCTCTGCGAATCTTCATGACCTATGTTTATTTTTTATCGGTTAAATAGATAAATATTATTGTTTTGTTTGTTTTAAAGCTTCCTGGATACTGATTTGTTTTCCGTTTTTAAAAGCAGTCAGAAAAGCATCTTTAAAAATATAATTTTTTAAATTCTTCTGCAAAGATAATGCTTCTTTGTAAGTTTTTGTTTCTCCAAGGAAATATTTATACCTTTTTTCAATATAAAGCTCCTTTACTTCGTTTTTATATTTTCCGAAATTTGCAGAAGAACGGCTGAGTTTTTTACTTGCGCTTTTTACTTGTACTCTGTAAATGATTTCGGATGAGGAAGTAGCTGTCTTTACAGGTTTATCGGTATTGTTTACCGAGGCAGAAGTGCGTTGAGGCAAATTTTCTTCATTTTCTATGTTAGCTCCCGAAAGTGTAGAAAATCCTTTGGATGATCGGGATTGTGATTGGGTATTTTCTGAAACGGAATTATCGGTTTTGTTGATGTCTGATTTTGAGGCAGGAGTCTTAGTTGTGGCCTGCGTCGTTTTGTTCCCTGTCGGTTGAGAGATGTTTTTAGGCACGGAAGCGATGATTCGGGTACTGCTGCTTTCGGCATCTTCTTTATATTCGACGAATGCGTTGAATATCGCTTTTGCGATATTGCTTTGTCCCGTTTTGGTTGTGAGTAATTTTCGATCTTCTGCATTGGAAAGGAATCCGATTTCAGTCAATACGCTGGGCATTGTCGTACGCCAAAGAACCAGAAAGGCGGCTTGCTTTACTCCCCGGTCCGGACATGAAAAAGATTGATACCTTTGCTGAATATTGCTTGCGAAAGAGAGGCTCTGTTCCAAGAAAGAGTATTGCATAAGAGAAAAAATAATATAAGATTCGGCAGAGTTAGGATCGAATCCTTCGTATTTTGTTTTATAATCTTCCTCGAAAGTGATTACGTTATTTTCTCGCATTGCTACGTCTAAGTTACGGCTGGATTGATCGTATCCCATTACAAATGTTTCCGTGCCGCGAGCCGAAGACGCAGAGGCTGCATTGACGTGAATAGAAATGAATAGGTCTGCTTTGGCGTTATTGGCAATTTGCCCCCGTTTGGTAAGATCGACAGCTACGTCGGTTTTGCGGGTATAAATTACTTTTACATCGCTGAAATTTTTGGTAATCATTTCTCCTAAAGCCAAAGCTACATTTAAAGTGATATCTTTTTCTTTATATCCTGCATATACCGCTCCGGGATCATTGCCGCCGTGCCCGGGATCGAGTACTACGGTTTTCAATTTGAATTCATTAATCGTTTGACAATATGTTGAGTACATATAGCCGAAGATCAGGAAAAGGAATAATATAATCGATTTTAGTGCGTTCATAAGAAAACTATTTCCGCTTCCGTTTTTTTGATTATTTTTGTGGGTTGTTAAAGTATCGCATTTTATATAGATGTTTGGTTAAAAGCGATATTTAAAACCATATGCAAAGTTAAATAATTGTCTTAAATTGCAACAATATATAAGAAAATACCTGTTGAAGATTATGTGTGTGCTTTTTTTCGTGCATACATTTCTTTTTGTAGAGTCCAGGCCTTTTCCTTTTCAAGAATCCTTATCCGGCGGGATTCAGGATACGTTGTATATATTGTCGGATTCTTTATCTTTTAATAATCGAGATGTTGTAGAAGAGAATCTCGATTCTTCCCGCAGTGTGAGGCGTAATCGCAGAGGAGCGGAAGGACAACAGGAAATAGATACTGTGTCGCAAGTAGCTGATACAACGCTTCGCATCGCTCTCGATTCTGCTGGAAATCTGGTGGCATCCGATACCTTGTCAGCGGATAGCACCCCTAAAGTCAAAAAAGCATTTTTAGAGGATGTATTGAATAGTAAGAATAAGGATTCCCTTATTTATGATATAAAAAGCGGACGGGTTTATATATATAATGAGGGGGAGGTATTGTATCAGGATAAGACATTGAATGCCGATTATATCGATATGGACATGACGAATGATTTAATATCGGCAAAAGGGTCTATGGATACTATTAATAATCAATATGTAAAACCGGTCTTCAAGGAGGGGGAAACGGTTTATAATATGGACAGTATCGTTTATAATATGAAGAGCGAGAAAGCTAAGATATATGGAATTCAGTTTAAGGAGGGAGAAGGAATATTGAGGGGAAAAGATATCAAAAAAATGGACGATGAAATATATAATATCCATGAGGGTATTTATACGACTTGCGATGCGGAACATCCCCATTTTTACTTAGCTATGACGAAAGCGCAGTATGTTCAGGGCAAGAGAACGAAGAAAGTTATTATTGGGCCCTCTTATTTGGTATTGGAAGATGTCCCGTTGCCGATAGGAATTCCGTTCGGTTTTTTCCCAATGGTCAGCGATAAGAATTCAGGGTTTATTATACCTGAGGTCGGGGAAGAGAATATAAAAGGTTTTTTCTTACGAGACGGCGGTTATTATTTTGTTTTTAATGATTATATGGATTTGGCGGTGCAAGGTGGTATTTATACCATGGGATCATGGGAAACCTCTTTGACATCATCGTATAAAAAACGGTATAAGTTCAATGGAAATTTCAGTTTTGACTATTCGAAAGATATTATAGGAGATAAAAGTAGTACCGATTACCAGAATATGAACAATTACCGTTTGTCGTGGTCGCATTCGCAGGATCCTAAATTCCGTCCGAATTCCACATTTTCGGCAAGTGTGAATTTCAGTTCCAGTAATTATAATAAATATGATGCGGAAAGCATATCCGACTATACCAGTGCACAGACAAACTCCAGTGTCTCTTATTCGAAAACATGGGCAGGAACACCGTTCTCTTTGAGTGCCAATTTACAGCATTCCCAGAATAACAGGGATTCATCGGTCATGTTGTCTTTGCCGAATTTTGTGTTCAATGTATCCCGTATTTATCCGTTCCAGAGGAAAGAGATGGTCGGGAAGCAGCGGTGGTATGAAAAAATATCAATGAGTTATACCAATACTTTCAATAATTCGGTGACAACCAAGCAAGATCTTCTGTTCAAAAAGGATATGTTTAAAAACATGAAATATGGGATGAAGCATGAGATTCCTATAAACAGTTCTTTCAATTTACTTAGGTATCTGAATTTGAGCCCTACCTTTAATTATACGGAAAGATGGTATTTTTCTAAAATAGATAAAGTTTGGGATCCGGAAAACAATACTCAGATGGTAGCGGATACGACGCACGGTTTTTACCGTGTGTTCGATTATAGGGTTTCTGCCAGTCTTTCTACCCGGATATACGGAACATTTGAATTTAAAGGGAATGGACCTATCCGGGCGATTCGTCATGTTATGACACCTTCTATAACCGGTTCTTTTACTCCGGATTTCGGAGCATCTAAGTATGGTTATTATAAGCCGATACAAATCGATTCCTCCGGAACAATCGGTTATTATTCTCCTTATGAACAAGGAATATACGGTGTTCCGTCGCGGGGAAAGAGTGCTTCTCTTTCTTTTTCATTGGGGAATACGTTGGAGATGAAAGTCCGGTCTAAAAGTGATTCTACCGGATATAAAAAAATAAAATTGTTGGAAAGTTTTTCTATCAGTTCTTCATACAATTTTTTGGCGGATTCGATGAATCTTGCGCCTTTTACTATCTCTGCCCGTACTACTTTATTTAATTCGTTGGGTATCAATCTAAGTGCGACATTAGACCCTTATGCAATAAATGAACAGGGAAGGCGAATTAACCGTTTTTCGATAAGGGACGGGAAATTGGTGCGGCTGACTAGCCTTAGTTTTTCATTCGGTTATTCATTTAGGAGTTTATTCGGAGCAGAGGATAAGAAAGGAACGGGAAGTGCGGCATTGCCTGCAGAACCTACTCTGGAACAACAGGATTTTTTTGCGAGAAATAACATTAGTTATGCAGAACAGCAGCGTATTCTTTCTTCACAATATTATGATTTTTCCGTTCCGTGGAATTTTAGTTTTAACTATAACTTTAGTTATACCAAGTCGGGACATACGAAGAGCATTACCCAGACGTTGGGATTTAACGGAAGTATAAATCTTACTTCGAAATTCGGTATTTCATTCAATGGCGGATTTGATTTTGAAACAATGAAGTTAACGCCTGGTTCTATTTCGTTAAGCCGGGATTTACACTGTTGGCAGATGGGATTTACATGGGTCCCGGTAGGTTTCCGCAAAAGCTGGAGCTTTAATATCCGTGTGAAATCACCGATGTTAAAAGATTTGAAATATCAAAAAAGCAGCGGTTATCTGGACAATTTCGCCAATTACTATTAGTATTTGAATTTGGAAATAAAAGTTTGTAAATATCGTTTTTAATGAAACAAAATTATATTCTATCTGCTTTTGCAGTTTCTTTATTATCTTATACGGTTATGGCACAAAATCCTTTATTGGAGGCATTTGATACTCCGTTTCAGACACCTCCTTTCGATAAAATAAAAACAGAACATTATTTACCGGCATTTGAACAGGCGATAGAAGAAGCTCGGAATGAGATTGATTTGATTATCGCTAATGAGGAAGCCCCTAATTTTGAAAATACGATTGAGGCGCTGGAATTTGCAGGAAGACGCTTGAATATGATTCAGAATATCTTTTTTAATCTGAATAATGCGGCAACCAGTGATGAAATGCAACAAGTTGCATTGAAAGTATCTCCTTTGATTACTGAATTCGGAAATGATATTTCGTTGAATGAACGGCTTTTTGCAAAGGTTAAAACAGTATATGTCGATCGTGATAACTTTTTTTTGGATAAAGAACAAAGACGTTTATTGGAAAAGACCTATAAAAGTTTTACTCGTAGTGGGGCGGATCTTACTGGAAAAGATAAAGAAAATTATAGGGCTATTACAAAGGAGTTGTCTAACCTGAGTTTGCAATTCAATCAAAATTTATTGGCTGCTACCAATGCTTTTGTTTTGCATTTGACCGATGTTGCCGATATAGAAGGGCTTCCTTCGTTCGTATTGGATATGGGGGAAGCTGAAGCGAAAAACAGAGGATTGGATGGCTGGGTATTTACTTTGCAG
Source organism: Candidatus Avirikenella pullistercoris (assembly GCA_018710935.1). GTDB lineage: Bacteria > Bacteroidota > Bacteroidia > Bacteroidales > Rikenellaceae > Avirikenella > Avirikenella pullistercoris. The sequence goes on from DVIX01000095.1 coordinate 37,250, forward strand.
GCTCCTAGTATGCAGCCGTTTATGAAATATTCTAAAAAACGGGGGTTGCGGGAGAAAATGTGGAAAGCGTATAATAGCCGTTGTTTTGCAGATGATAGCATGAGTAATAAAGAAATTATTAAAAGGATTACCGATTTGCGTTTACAGAAAGCACGATTGTTAGGATACGATACTCACGCAGATTATGTGTTGGAAGAACGTATGGCAAAGAATATTCCTACGGTAAACGGTTTTCTGGAACAACTTTTAGACAAGTCGATTTCGTATGCCCGTGAAGAGGTGGCTGAAATACAAGAGTATGCTCGTAAAAAAGGATTTGACCAGGAGTTGATGCCATGGGATTTTGGTTATTATTCTGATAAATTGAAAGATGAAAAATATACGTTGAATGATGAATTATTGAAACCGTATTTCAAATTGGAAAATTTGGAAAAGGGAATTTTCATCTTGGCGAATAAGTTGTATGGATTGTCTTTTAAGGAAAATTCGGAAATTCCTGTTTATCACCCCGATGTGAAAGTCTATGAGGTGTATGATGAGACCGGAAAATTTTTGGCTGTATTGTATATGGATTATTTCCCTAGGGAAAGCAAATTGGGAGGGGCATGGATGACAGTATTCCGAGAACAGGGAATATATGGTGGGAAGGAATTCCGTCCTTTTGTTTCAGTGGTCACGAATTTTACCAAGCCTACGCCGGGAAAACCTTCTTTGTTGACTTTTGAGGAGGTGACGACTTTGCTGCATGAATTCGGGCATGCGTTACACGGAATGCTTTCAGAAGGGCGTTATCCTTCTGTGACAGGAACAAATGTTGCATGGGATTTTGTGGAACTTCCTTCCCAGATTATGGAAAATTGGGCTACGGAAAAAGAGTTTCTTGCTTTATGGGCGAATCATTACCAAACGGGTGAGGTGATTCCTGATGAGTTGATAGAGAAGATAAAGTCGGCTAAAAATTTCTTAAGTGCTTATGCCAATGTCCGCCAACTTTCTTTCGGTATGGATGATATGGCATGGCATACGATTCGACAACCGGTAACAGAGCCGGTAGAGCTTTTCGAACGTCATGCGACGGAGAAAACTCAGTTATTACCGGTTATTGACAATACTTGTTTCTCTACTTCATTCGGGCATATATTTGCGGGAGGGTATTCCGCCGGATATTACAGTTATAAATGGGCGGAAGTGTTGGAAGCCGATGCTTTTTCTCTGTTTAAAGAGAAAGGGGGATTCGATCGGGAAGTAGCCGATTCTTTCAGAAAAAATGTTCTTTCTCAAGGAGATAAGGATGATGCAATGACTTTGTTTGTCAATTTTAGGGGGCATGAACCGCGTGTAGATGCCTTGTTAGAAAAGTTAGGTTTGAAATAGTCTTTATGGAAACGGGAAAGATGTTATAATAAAAAAGGAAGATGAACGTTAAATATTTGATAATATATGGTTTCGTATTATTTCTGCTTTTTTCCTGTAAGAAAGAGGAGGAGAATGATAGCGAGGGAAACCAAAGGGAACGGATAGAATCGTACCTATCCGGGATCAATGCGGAATATACGGCAATAAACGGAGTGTATCGCATCTTTTTGAATGAAGAACCGGTAACAGGAGTACGTTTGGACGGAGGGGATTCGTTATATTTCAATTATGCATTTTTTACATTCAGAAATAAACCGGATTCCTTACTTGATACCAATATAGAGTCTATTGCTTTGGAGTATAATTTCGATACCCGTTATCTGGATTTTTTGGAAAGAGGAATAATATATGGCGAGACTGATATATTGGATGGGCTTGAACGGGGATTGCAGGGATGTCAGGCAGGGGATACGTTGATGTTATTTGTTCCTAGCAAATATGCTTATGGAAATAAAATGAGCGGGATGGCGAAAAAATCGGCTACAATTGCTATCTTTGTTTCGCTGGAAAAGGTAGTGAAAAATTGAGATAATCCGAATGTTCGGATTGAGAGAGGTTTATAATACCAAATAATTAATTAAATGACACGAAACAGATATTTTCAGTTTATTTTTTGTATTGGCTTTTTGGCTGTCATGGCATCATGTGCAGATAAAGTTGATGTAGATTTGAGTGAAAATGAAGATGCCACCTTTACGGCGTGGATGGCAAAAAATAGACCGGATATGCCAGAGGTGAGGCCGGGATTGTATTATCAGATACATAGGGCTGCAAATGGAGATGAGTCTACCCGTCCGAGTTATAACTCATGGGTGGAGATTACTTTCGACGGGAAAAATCTAAATGGCGATTATTTTGTCAATATGTACGGCCGTCGGGCGAAATATCTGGGAACATTCACTTCTTTTACACATTATGCACCTTTGGTCGTACAGCTTTATCCTGAAAATCCAAGGTTTGTGATGGGACAGTATTTGGCGCTTCATGAAATGAATGTAGGCGACTCTGTAGAGATGTATATGTCTTCTAAATATGCTTATGGTTCCGGCGGTTCTACGGCGAATACCGTAGATGGATTTCGGGGAAATATAGTTTTGGGAGGATATACGCCTGCCCATATAACGATGAAACTGAATGCGAGCACTCGTGATATCGAAGAAATGCGTTTGGAGCAGGTTATGGAGTATGCAGAAAATGTGTTGGGCATACCGAGGGCGGATTCGCTAAAAAAAGGATTTTATCTTAAGATAACACAGGAAAATCCAGAAGGAGATATCATCGGAGAAGATTCTATCGCGTATGTTTATTATGTAGGTAAGTTTTTGGATGGTTTTATTTTTGCTACGAATGATGAACCGGTAGCGCGGGCTAATCATATATTTGTATCAGATAGGGCGGATGAGTTAGGAACTTCCGAGTCTTGGTACGATGCATTGCAATTCGAGGCAACGAACCTAACGACTACTACAGTAGAGGGATTTCGGGAAGCTGTAATGAATATGCGTACCGGAGAAAAAGGGATTGCCGTCTTTACTTCCGATTGGGGATATGGGGCAAGCGGCGATACGTCTGACAGTACGGTTATACAACCGTATGATCCGTTGGTTTACGAATTGGAAGTATATAAAACAAGGCCGGAAAGGAAACGCTAAAGAATATGTGTGGACGCCTTTATCTTATTCCTACTCCTTTGGTAGAAACGGATGAGCCGTTTTTATATGTTCCTCTTTTCAATAAGGAGGTGATATGCAGATTGGATTGTTTCGTTGTGGAGGAGTTGCGTACGGCCCGTCGTTTTTTAAGCAAATGTAAAATAGGAAAACCCATTGACAGTTTACGGTTTTTTGAACTGAATGAGCATACCGCTCCGATGCAAATAGAAGAGATGTTGAAGCCGTTGTTCGAAGGTAATGATGTCGGATTGATGTCGGAAGCCGGAGTGCCAGGAGTAGCCGATCCGGGGGCTGAGTTGGTTGCTTTGGCTCATAAAAAAGAAATAGAAGTGATTCCTCTTATCGGTCCTTCTTCTATTTTGTTATCGTTGATGGCTTCGGGAATGAATGGACAATCGTTTTGCTTTAACGGATACTTGCCTGTTAAAACGGGGGAAAAAATAAAAAAGATAAAAGAGTTGGAACATAGGGCTTTAGTGGAAGATGTAACTCAACTTTTTATCGAAGCCCCATATCGTAATGAACGTCTTTTCGATGAGCTTTTGCAGATATTGAATCCTTTAACCCGTTTATGTGTGGCAGTGAATATTACCGCTCCTACTCAGTTTATCCGTACTGCGACTATCGGAGAGTGGCGTAAATCTGCTAAACCTGATTTCCATAAAATACCGGCTATTTTTCTTATCGGAGTATAGAAAAAGTTCTGTTACAGGCGTTTTTTGAATATCCATCTGATTAATAGTAATAATATTAGGACAAAGGAAGTGTAAAGGATAAAATATCCGAATTTATTTTTATGTTCCCAACTGATCAGGAGCGTTGCTCCGATGAATAATCCGATTAGGATAATTGTATAGGCAAGCCGGAGGCTTACCTGTTTGAAAGTTTTGACAAATAACATATCGTCGTTTAATTTGATATCGTGTTTGATTTTACCCTCTTTTATTTTATAAAGTATTTCTCCGATATCGTCGGGTAAGTTACGGATTAAGTTTATGTAATTTTGTGCGGTATCGTATATTTCGTAGGCTATTTTTCTTGCAGAGTACCGTTCCCTTAAAATATATTGGGAATAAGGCAATACAATAGGAGCCAAGGATAGATTGGGAGCAAGGTTTTCCGCAAACTTTTCAAGAGTCGCCATTGCTTTTATCAGCATAAAAATACCTGAGGGAATATGTAATTTATATTGTATCAGTATTTGAATGGAACTTTCTAGTACTTTAGAAAAGTTTTTAAGTTCTACTACTTTGACATTGAAATTTTGCATTAGCATCTGATGAATGGCAAAATTCAGTTCGTCTTCATATTCAAAAAATTGTTTCCCACATAAAGTTAGTAATGATTTGGTAATTATGGTACTTTGTTTCTTCTCGAATCCGATTGTAAAATCTGCCAGGAAGTTAATATCTTTAGAACGCAGCATGCCTACCATTCCGAAGTCGATGAATGCAACGGTATCACCGGGTAATACGAACAAATTCCCAGGATGTGGGTCTGCGTGAAAGAATCCGTATTTCATAATCATAGTAAAAATGGCATTCGCTCCGTTGGTTACAGTTTGTTCCGGATCCAGCCCGTGGTCTTTCAATACCTGAGGATTGTCCGGTGTGATACCTGCGATGTATTCCGATACAATGACATTTTTTGTCGTATATTCTTCATAAACATTAGGAATTTTAATCGTGGGAGAGTCGGCGAACATTTGTCGGAAGATTTTGTTATTATTGGCTTCATTATTATAATCCAGCTCTTTAAGAATGCTAACGGAGAATTCATCTACTAACCCTACGATATTGATAGCGGTTAGTTCCGGATATTTTTTCGCCAATTTCCGGGCGAGATATTTCATTAAATAGATATCCAATCGGATTTTATTTGCAATAAAAGGGCGTTGTACCTTTATGACTACTTCTTCTCCTGATTTTAATCTCCCCCGATATACTTGTCCGATGGAAGCAGCGGCAAGAGGAGTTTGGGAAAAACAGGAAAAAATGTCATTGATATTTTTCCCCAATGCTTTTTCTATAATCAGGATAGCAGCATTGTTATCGAACGGGGCTACTTTCGATTGCAATTTTTTCAGCTCTTTACGTAACCGATCGGATACGACATCCGAACGGTCGGCCAATATTTGTCCGAATTTTACATAGGTCGGTCCAAGGGCTTCGATAGTTTGACGGATGCGTTCGGGGGTGGAATATACGGTTTTCCCTGTATTTTTTCTTCGTTTTCTGCCGATACGAAAAAGGAAAGAGTGGTCTCCCAGTTCAATAAAAGCATATTTGGTTAATATGGCTGTTATTTGAAAAGCTCTTTTAATTTTTAGGAATGGTATGTATATGTTTAATGTTTGCATGTTTGGTTTGCATTTTGATTGATATTTGCAGACAGTTCTTTTATAGCCTCCGTTAATTCTTGTAGGTTTTTCGATATTTGCAGGAGAATTTCATCATTGTTTTGGGAATGAGGAATTGTTTCGGATTTTTCATCGGATGCCGGTTTTAATCGGGAGAATATTTCTTGCTCTAATTCTAGCATCCGGAGGTCGGATTGTGACCTCTCTTTTTCTATCGTTTCCGTAAGTTTATCGATAAAGGCTTCTTTGTCGCTTATTGCTCCGGAAAGGATTAATTCTACTATTTTATCGTATGGTATCGGCATATCGGAGATTTTGTTGCGGTTTTAAGTTGCAGACAGAGAAAAATATTTGGAAAGAGTACTTTTTTTGTGTTCTTAACAATTATTTAACAATCATTTGCTTATTTTGTAAAACTCTGCATGATATATGCCACAGTTAAAGGAGAAATTCATTTTTTAATGTTAAGAATATGAGTTATAAAGTTTTATTGGTTGATGACGAACCGGATATTCTTGAATTTGTAAGTTATAATCTTACGAAAGAGGGTTTTGACGTTTATACGGCATCTAACGGGAAAGAGGCGGTAACGAAAGCGTTGGAGATCATTCCGCATTTGGTGATTTTGGATGTGATGATGCCTGTTATGGATGGGGTGGAAGCGTGTGAACAAATGCGGAGTTATGAACAATTGAAACATACGATAATTGCTTTTTTGACTGCACGGGGAGAAGATTATTCGCAGATTGCGGGATTCGATGCTGGAGCAGACGATTATATCAGTAAACCTATTAGCCCTAAGGTGTTGGTGAGCAGAGTGAAGGCATTGTTAAAACGGCTCGATGCAGGAGAGGGAGGGAATGAGCATGACCAGGAAAAATATCTGAGAATAGACAGAGAGCGTTATTTGGTGATTACGGAAACGGGAAAAGAGTTGTCTTTACCGAGAAAAGAGTTTGAGTTATTGGCTCTTTTGTATTCTAAACCACACAAGGTCTTTTCTCGGGAAGAAATTTTTTCTGCGGTATGGGGAGACGATGTAATTGTCGGAGACAGGACAATCGATGTCCATATCCGTAAGTTGCGGGAAAAAATAGGTGAAAATCATATTGTTACTATAAAAGGAGTGGGATACAAATACGAATAAAATTTTTTAAGTGTTTCCGTTCTATTTTTCTGGAGTTTTATTATCTTTGTTGATAAGGGGGAAATCGTATTTCTCCCGTTTGTTGTTAAAATAGCTTTGTTTTCCGGAAATTTATTTTTCAAATAGAATGGGACAATGGTATTTGTTGTCGGATTTTGTAAAAAACTTATGTATTAAAAGGGATTTTTATGCCCTTAATGTTTTATATCATCAGTTAATCGATAAGTTTGCAAGGGTAGGACTGCTTCCTGTCTGCCGTTATAATGTAACGATTCATGCGAATAATATATATGTCGCTGAAATTTCCGGAGTGGAATGTGCTTTCAGATTAGTAGACCGGCAGGGCAACGATATGGTATTGTCGGCTGCTCAAAAGATTCCTTTATCTGATAAGGAGAAAATCAAGGAAAGGAATATTTATATCTATTCCATTCTTTTGTCGTTGGCTGTATTGAAAGTAACGCCGGAAATATTTTCCGATTATTCCCGTGATAATGTTTTATTGGTTGCTAAGGAGGATTTCGACGAGTGGGCAACGAACGATGTTACTAAATTTATTGCCAATAATTGTTTGGAAGATAAAGAAGTTCGGCGATGGTTCGATTTGTTAAAAGATATTTATTTCGGTACATCGGTAATATTGGAAGAACGATTGACAGGTATTCCTGAAAATGAACGGGTAGCCGGTGAAGAGCAGAATAGATTTAAAAGGGGAAATAAAGGAAGTGATAACCGTAAAAACTGTGCGGATGATATTCATACGGTTGAACCTTGTATAAATGTAGCCGACTGTAATATTGAACTGGGTGCAGATGGAAAACCCTTGCAGAAAATACCTGTTTTTACGGCTTGTGAAATGGGGTTTGCCGAAACTTTATGGGAAAGAATTACATCCCGTGGTTTTAATATCGATGAAAAGAACAGCAGGGGTTATACGTTGTTACATGTTGCTTGTAACAGAGGTTATGAAGAGATTGTCCAGATGTTGTTGAAGAAAGGGGCGAATGTGAATATGCGTGACGGGAGGTGTTCTCGTTTGAAGAATCTGTTTAATTTACGGGGAGAAACGCCTTTGCATAGGGCGGTCGTCTGTAATAACTCCAATGTAGTGCGGATGCTGATAGAGGCGAAGGCAAATGTGAATGTATTTGATTATTATGCACGTACGCCATTACATTATGCCTGTATTCACGGAAATATGGAGATTATCCGGTATCTGGTAGAAAATGGAGCATGGTTGAATGTGCGGGATGATTATGGAAATCAACCTGCTTTATTGGCGGTAAAAAGAGGACGGTTTGAAATTGTCAAATATTTTGTTTATAAAGGAGTTGATATTGATGTTGCTAATAATGCGGGAGAAACAATGCTTTATAAAGCGGTTAAGGAGGGGGATTGTGATATAGTGACGTTTTTAATCGAACATGGGGCGGATGTGGATTTTCGTGACCGGAATTATCGTAATGCATTGCATTTGGCTGTAGAGAATGAGAATATAGAGTTGATAAATTATTTTATAAATAAGGGAGTAGATAGTGAGGCAAAAGATATTAAAGATCGTTCTCCGCTGAATTATGCGGAAAAATCTTTGAATATGGCTTTGTTAAAAACGATGAATCTTAAAAAGAATATTCCGGAATAGGATATGGAAACGATAAAGATGTACAGAAATATTATAGGAAAATAGATCTGGCCGTAAGAAAATAAAGTAATTAAGGAATGAAAATAAGAGGGCATGGAATATTCCATGCCCTCTTTTATAGAGGTAAGAGATTATAATATTTCTTCTTCGGGTTCGGTACTTTTTATTTCTGATGCCGATACGTCTGCTCCCCACGATTCTTTGGAATAGAATGGCAATGGATTTGCACTTATTTCATCGTTGATGGAACGATTTCGGCAAATATCGATAGCTGTATATATCGCTTGTCGCAATGAACTTTCGTCCGCGATATTTTTTCCGGCAATATCGTATGCTACTCCGTGAGAAGGACTGGTTCGGATAACCGATAATCCGGCGGTATAATTCACTCCGTCATCACCGCTTAATATTTTAAAAGGAATTAATCCCTGGTCATGATACATGGCAAGTGTTGCGTCGAATCTCGCATAATGTCCGTGTCCGAAGAAACCGTCTGCTCCGAAAGGTCCGAATGCCATAATTCCTTCATATTTGGCACTGTTGATAGCGGGGATGATGATTTCTTCTTCTTCCTTACCTAACAACCCGCAGTCTCCGGCATGAGGATTCAGGCTGAGGACAGCTATTTTAGGCTCCCGGATATTGAAATCTCGTTTCAGGGATTGTTTCATTAACCGTAATTTTTCGAGAATGCTTTCGGTGGAAATGCGGGGAGTGACTTTGATAAACGGTTCATGTATAGTGACTAAACCGACTTTTAGCCGATCGCTGACCATGAACATCAAAGGAGTTTTTCCTCCGAAATTGGAAGCGAAATACTCGGTATGCCCGACAAAATCGAACTGGTCGCTTTGTACGTTTGCTTTATTGATAGGGCAGGTGACTACTGCATCTATCAGTTCATCGTTGAGGTCTTTCATCGCTGCATTCAATGATGCTACTGCATATTGTCCTGCTAAAGGAGTCGATTTGCCTACATCGATTTTTACGTTATCATCGATACAGTTTATTAAGTTTGCTCTTTTCGATTGTGCGTCGGAAGCGGATTGGATGACATTGAAACTGAAATTTCCCAACTCTTCCATATTGCGTTTGTAAAATCCGGCTACTTTATTACTTCCGTAAACGATCGGTGTACATAGTTCGCAAATCCGGTTATCGGATAATACTTTTAATATGATTTCGTAACTGATACCGTTTATATCTCCGTGTGTAATACCTATTTTTAATTTTTTTTCAATCATAGTGTTTTTTATTCTTGTTTTCAGGTAATTGGAAATTAATATATTATCCGGTTATTTTAGTAAGTTTTTCCATCGTTGCCGGACATTTCTATATTTTACAAAAATAGTAAATAATTATGTAAACGGTATGATAAGCCGGGGATTTTGTGAATAGACAGAACTGTCCGGTACTTGCCGGTTTTCAGGCTATGTTTGCGAATTACCGTTTATGACCGGATATAGTGGGGCATTTCGTTGGGGATGATCATGGATATTTCAACAAGTCCGGCGATATGTCCGTCTTTGTACCAGGGAGTTTGATAGATTAGTTTTTTAATCCCTTTTTTTTCGATTGTATAAGAATTGGTTCCTCCGTCGGAGAGTAGCTTTTGTATGATATCCCATGATTTTTTAGAGTGGCATTCTTTAAGATTTTTACCGATTAACGATTGCCCGTCTTTAACGAATTATAATCGCGAAAACGAATCGTACAATTTTCCAAAACGAAATGTACATTTTGCGACATTTTTCGCCATTTCAAAGTAACGGCATTTAACTACTCTTTAAGCAGTGATTAAATGCCGTTTTTGTCGCTGAAAAATCAATAAAAAATTTATTTTCAGCAGTATTTTCTATTGATTTATTTGCTCATCTCATAGAAAATCAATATCTTTACATAGTAAAATAAGATATATTTTGGGTTATTGACTTTATTCTTTTACCAGCATTATATCGGTAAAAGTAGCGTGGTAATTCAAGTTGTTTTGTTGTTTTCGTATTTCAGCGTCTGCAAAAGGATCGCCGATTGAAGTGTTTTCTTTTATCCATTTGCACAACTCTATGATTTGCGACTTGTTGCTCGTGAAATAAATGTATTTTGTCCCTTTCAGCAGTTTCAACACATCGAGATAGTCAGACAATTTCCAATAATTCTTATACGACACACTGTCTGTTGATAAATACGGTGGATCAATAATAAACAATACATTTCTATCATCCTTGTACTGCATAAACAAGTCTTTATAATCTTCATGGACTATTTCCAAACCATCCAAATAACCGTCAACGTTATAATCAGACTGTTTTACGACGTTATACATCGTTTCTTTTGACAGTTCTTGAAAGTTTTTTGCCCACTTTCCACTGAACAGCAGAGAAGAACTTAACGTGATATAATCGACGTAACCTTTCTCCGCATACTCTTTCACAATGGCCAAAATCTGCGCACGCGATTCATTCGGGACTTTTTTATCAGCCGCAACAGCATTCATAACGGGTCTTATTCGGGACAGAATTTCGTTTGTAGTCGTTACATTGGCCAGCCTGTCACAAAAATAATCATAGTCATTATATACAACCCGAACGTCTGGCCGCTCGCGTTTGGTTACATGGGAAAGCAATCCGCTTCCACCGAATAAATCAACAACAGTAGTGGTGTTGTCAAACTTTTTAAGTACCTCCTTGAAGTCCTTGATAAATCGCCGTTTTTGCCCCTGAAAAGGCAATGGCGCACTCGAATAAGATTTAAGCATTCAGCGTTTTAACGGTTTATAAATAGGGTTTAAGTTATTTTTCGTACTTTTGTAAAGCCAATCACATACTAACAGGTCGGGGGCTTTTATTTTCCCCCTCCTCTCTTTATTTTATTCGTTATTTCCCACTTAAATATGTTTCAACGGTTAAAATTTCCAGTTGGGGAAATCCGTCTGTTTGGGGTATATCCCGAAGATATTGCCGGTATTGCCGATATTCTTCCCGTTCTTCTTCGGTAATCGGATAATCGGGCAACATATATTTATCGGTTCTATAAAGGAGCTTATCCCGTTGTTCCCGTAAAAGGGCAGCTTTCTGTTCGTTTTCGACTTGCTGACGTTGTTTAATAATCCCAGGCAATGCCGGCACAAGTTCCCCGTTTTCGATTGTCATTTCCTGCCAATTCTCCGGAACTTCATCGACAGGAATAATCGCCCAGTTTTCGCCGGGAAAATCATTTTCCAGCATTTCCAATGTGCCCAATCGTGTCCCATTGTCTTTAATCGCGTTTCCATCCATATAGAAAATACGATATTCTTTGATTTCGTTCTTCATAATGTTATGCTTTGGTGTATTTTACTGTCAATACATAATTAGCACCTTTCGCTAAACTATTCGGGGAGTACGATATTATCAATATTTTTGATTTTCTATTTACGTACATTGTTGCCAAATAATTCAGTTCTGTTTCCCCACTGGTCGCATGTATTAGATTGAAAGGCATATTATATTGATTATTTTCATTAATATATCCTTGTACTATTTGGGCATTCCATATACCGCCTGTTATAGCAGTATATGTTTCATCAGAGCTTAATGTTCCTTTGAAAGTTCGACAATATACTTGTCTTGACGTTCCATCTTCACCCAACCAAAACTCTCCAGGCACAATCTGCTCATCTAAACTCGTATAATCTACAAACGGGGCAGGCTTCGGGCTGTAATCCGTCGGGATATTGCCTATTTCAAGCTGAATATTCTTTATACGAAAGACACCTTGGTTGTTTCCCCACTCATGATTGTATAATTGTAATTCCGATAGTGTTTCATCTTTAGGAATTAGAAGGGAACGACGCACCCACCCCATCTCGGGAGTAAGGTCACTGAAATCGAATTTATAATCACCTATTCCTATACTTGCATTTCCTGTCGTTTCGCATTTCACCTCAAGAGAAAGGACCGTGTCGTTATTCTGAAATATTCCATTATAAGCGGAAGAATACAATCCACCTGCAACCGGTCCTAACCGTAATACACTCACTCCTTCATCTTCAACAAAGCTAACGTCCCCTTGCCATTGCGTCCAGCCAGTAATATTTCCGAGAGATGAATTAATTATATAATTATACCCTCCTGCCTTAATGTTCGGCACAATAACTTTATCCACTAAATTACCAGTAGATATTTTCTTATTTTTCGTTCCGTCGTTAAATAGGAATTTATCATTATCCGCAGGTATCCCTTCAGGAATATCGGCGCTCCAATTATTGGTAATAAAAGGAGTGTTTGAGGTTTGTATATTTGTGCTCATAACAACCTCATTCATTGCCGTTGCGGTAATGCCGATATAAACACTTGTTGCATTCATCGTTGCGCCGGCTGTAAGAACAAGCCAATGCTGAGTATTTGTTTCGTCTATTACCTGTTCCTGGTGGTTAATCATCACAAAATTGAACCACGCCGGCAATACTGCCCCTTCTTCGGCATCTTCAACAGGGACATTCGCTTTTATCACTACTTGAATTGCAGGATTTTTCAAAAACGCCTGCAAGATATTCGACATTTGGGTGTTTGTTTCTTCCTCTGTCAGCGTTGTATCTAATAATATTGCAGACTGAGATTGTGAAATGCGTTCTTCCAAATCCGCTTCCGCATTTTCTGCCCGTTCTTTTTCTGTCGCAACAGCAGCCATAATTGCATTGTTATAAGCAGATGTAATATTTGTTTCGAGAGCAGCAAGTAAAGCTGTAAGACTTTGTGTATCGGTAATACCTTGCAAAAAAGCCTCTATTTCCTGCCATGTATTGATAGTAGCATCGGCTGTATCTGAAGATTCTAAGAAGATTTTCAAAGTATTCGCTACGGCATATAAGTCTTTATAATTGGAGCCAAGCTCAACAAGTGCGGTTTTCGCTTCCGAAAGCGTCGCTCCGGTTTTCAGCATTTCCCGGATTATCCCGATATCACTATGAGCATTTACAAGACTTTCTTGGATAGTTGCATCTGTTTCCTGTAAATCACTGATATTTTGATGTATTCCGTTAATGCCCCTCCATATTTTTTCGTCTTCTTTTTCCAGCTCTTCGATATTTTCATAGATATTTTCAAATTCCTTACCCGTAGCCGTCTTGTGTTCGCTAAAATTTTCCGAAAGTTCATTATGTTTGCGCTCCAACTCTTTTCCGGCCGTCGAATCGTATTTATTATTAAGCCGGTCGGCAAGTTGTCCTACTGATGATATGGGTATTTTATCTTCTTCTTTGTGAAAGAAGCTATCTAACCAATCTGCAAACTGTTCCTCTGTCGGGTATTTCCCGCGTTTGAACCACGATTTTAACTGTGCTATACGTCTAATTGCCATTTAAATATTATTTTACCCGCATAATATATGCTAAAACGTAATAAGGAGGGCGGTTTTCATGAGGGTTTCCGCCTCCAGTTTCTCCTGTATTTTGAAACTGAACGACTTGATTGTGTATGGACGTAGCATTCGGGGAACTATTACTGCCTCCGCTTTTCCAATTTCCGTTTCCTTCCCGCCACAAATATTGCGGGTGGTCATGAGGAGGTATTTCGGATTTAGTAAGGGTGTGTTGTTTCTCCCCGCCTGCATTACCGTAAGTGTTATAATCGGAGTCGGCAGTATTATATCCCACGATAAAACGACCCTGCAAGTCTGGTAAACGAAAACATCCGTCTGCTGTCGAATAACGTGCACCTGTTGCACTGTATGCATTATTAAATGTTGTGCCAGTGGCAGCATATAAATCCGGATAATCCGATATCTTAAGTTCCTGGCCTTTGCACAACATATAGCCTGTCGGGACT
>DVIX01000006.1 GCA_018710935.1 Candidatus Avirikenella pullistercoris
GAATATCAAACGTTGTCCGTTTCCGGGCAAAAAATCCGTCCAGTTGGCCAGCAGCCTTATCCGTTACCTCCGAATCCGTTACTTCATATTCTGTCTGCAACAACCTTTGTATTCTTTTGTCAATCATCGTCCTACGCTTCTCTGCCATCCAATCGCACAAACAAAGTTTTCCTTTAAAAGCACCGAGTATCAACTCTCCACAAGGCGATTGATAATATCGTATCTTTATTGTTTCCATAAAACATTTGTTACATTGTTCTTCATCGGCAAAATGCTGCTTCCCCCGATTCAACAAGGATATAGTGTCAAATATAATAAAATAGACATACAACCACAACAGAGAAAATACTCTCTCCTTCTAAAAATCGCCGCTCTGCATCTCTTATTCAAAAAACAAACACTGTTTAAAAAAGATGTGTCTTTTTTAAACAGCCGGAAAAATTCTATCATTAAATTATCCATCGCCAAATCTTACAAAATCCGGAACGATCAAAATATTTCTCAAATATACATCAATAAACAAGGGCAGTAAACTTTTAAGCGATTTACTGCCCTGTTCCATATACCGTTAAAATTATCAATTATTGCCGTCAGAACTCTGTTTTAAAAGGAGTATTTTCAATAGGATAATCCAAAGAATAATGCAATCCTACACTCTGTTTCATCTCTTTAGCCTGTTTGATTATCAGGTAACCGACTGCTATCATATTCCGCAACTCACAAAGATGTTGGGAAAGCGTAGAGGTTTTATACAGTTCCTCCGTTTCCTGAAAAATAATTTCCAGACGCCGGAAAGCCCTTTCCAATCGCATATTAGAACGTACAATCCCCACATAATTACTCATAATCTGCTGCATCTCTTTATAACTCTGAGTCACCAACACCATCTCTTCAGGTACGGAAGTTCCTTCATAATCCCAATCGGGAATCCCTTCTGCAAATCCTAGCTTATCCAACCGGCTTACAGCATGGTGGGCAGCCCTATCGGCATATACTACCGCTTCTATCAACGAATTGGATGCCAAACGATTCGCCCCATGTAAACCAGTGGACGACGTTTCACCTATGGCATACAAACGGTGTATAGAAGTCTCCCCGTTCAAATCCACCTTAACTCCTCCGCAACAATAATGTGCAGCAGGAACGACCGGAATCATATCTTTCGTAATATCTATCCCGATAGAAAGGCACTTGTTATATATATTCGGGAAATGTTTGATAATATCTTTCGCATCCTTATGCGTCACATCCAAATACACATAATCATCCCCTCTGGTTTTCAATTCATAGTCGATAGAACGTGCCGTAATATCACGCGGAGCCAAAGATCCCATCGGATGATATTTATTCATAAACTCTTTTCTATCTTTCGTACGCAATACGGCACCGAATCCCCGGATAGCTTCCGAAATCAAAAATGAAGGACGCTCGCCCGGATTGTAAAGCGAAGTCGGATGAAACTGGATAAATTCCATATTTTCAATAACTCCTTTCGCTCTATGTACCATAGCAATACCGTCCCCCGTAGCCACCGCAGGATTAGTTGTAGTATGATAAATATTTCCCACACCTCCGGTAGCCAATACCGTCACTTTAGCCAATACCGTAAAAACATTATGACGTTTCAAATCAAGAATATAAGCCCCATAACACTCTATGTCAGGAGTACTCTTTTTCACTAATTGTCCCAAATGGTGTTGTGTCAGAAGATCTACGGCAAAATGATGTTCCAGCACTTCGATATTGCTATGTTTCTTTACCTGTTCGACCAAAGCCCGCTCTATCTCTTTCCCTGTACTATCTTTATGGTGTAGTATTCGGTGTTCGCTATGTCCGCCTTCCCGCGCCAAATCGTATTTCCCTCCGCTTTTATCGAAACGCACCCCCCAATGTATCAACTCTTTTATCTGGGCAGGAGCTCCCTCTACGACAGCTTTTACCGCCTCTTCGTTACAAGCCTCCGACCCACATATCATCGTATCCCGAATATGTTTTTCAAAAGTATCGGGTTCGTAAGTAACCGACGCAATTCCCCCCTGTGCTTCCTGGGTATTCGTTGTATTGATATCACTTTTCGTAACTAACAATACTTTCCCGTACTCTGCAACTTTCAATGCCATACTCAATCCGGCAGCCCCAGAGCCTATTATCAAAAAATCACATTTCCTGTTCATTCCTTCAATTTATTTAAAAAACAGTTTTTATACTTTAAAACACAATAACAATTAAAAAAGTATAATTTTTCTTAATTGTTATTCATATAATTTTTATACATTTATCCCGTTCTTTTTTATTTAAAATTCTATTATTCGCTAATTATAAACAACTTATAAGATTTTTAATTAAAAAATAACGATAAAAAAACCTCTGTTTTTTCACTTATTTTACTAAAATCCGGGTAAAACCGCAAATAACGAAAATTTTTAATAAAACAGTTCCGTAAACGGCTCCTAAATTTAATACTTTATGATGAAAAAAAGTTTATTCCCCCTGATTTTATTTTCAACTACAGTTTTATTCGCCTATTCCGGCAACGATTCCAAAGAAAACGGAACGGGTGTTCTCAATCAGACCGGGGATACTATCAATATGAACGACATCGTGATAACGGCAACCCGCACCCCAAAAATGTTAAAAGACGTACCGCAACTGACTCGTGTTATATCGAGAAGGGATATTGAAGCAATGGGAGATGTCCGGATAGAAGATATTTTACAAACCGAATTTGCCGGAGCGGAATTTCATCAGGCAGGATACGGAACCAGCATGTCTTTTCAGGGATTAGATGCCCGTTACGTACTCTTTTTAATAGACGGGGAACGAATGGCCGGCGAAACATACGGAAACATCGACTTTTCCAAAATAGCAACCAATAATATCGAACGAATTGAAATCGTAAAAGGAGCCTCGTCGGTTTTATACGGTTCCAACGCAATGGGCGCCATCGTAAATATCATTACACGCAATCCGAGAAAAAAAGCAGAAATATCCGTCAGCGGGCAATACGGCGGTTATAATAACCGGGATTACGACAAACACAATGACAAATATTCCCGTAAAATGGACACTCCGAACAGTAATGCCAGCCTTTATGCCGGGTTTAACACAGGTAGATTCAGCGCTGTAACCGACGCCAGTTTCCAAAGTTTCGATGCCTATAAAATGATGAGTACTAAAGACGCCGAACGGCATTACATCAAAAATTTAATGACAGGCAAACCGATGGATGAAATCGTTATGGCAAACGAAGGAGGATTAAGCATCAGCGGATATCAAGCCCTGAATATATCGCAGCGTTTCAGTTATAAATTTTCCGATAAAGTATCGGCTTCCATAAAAGGCGGATACTATTGGAAAAACCGTTATGACTTCGACGAAAGCGAAGACGGCAGAATAAATCCGACAACAGCTGTCCTTCCTTCAGGAATCTCCGGAACCGAAAATCCAGTATGGAATTATGAAAATAATTACGGATACAATTTTTCAGCACAGGTGAACTATAAGATAAACGATAAAAACCAGATCGGATTCTCATTGTTCAGCGATACTTATTTCCGCAGGGAAAAAGATATAACAGGAAACGTTACACCGAAACAACGCCATTCTTATTTCATTCCCCGCGTACAATGGATCAACACGCCAAATAAATCGAACCGTATAACCGTAGGTATGGAACTTCTTCAGGAAAAGCTCAAATACGACCGGACAGAAACGGGATACGATACGCAATACTCTTTCAACAGCTTTGCCATTTATGGACAAGACGAAATACAAATCACCGAACGTTTTTCAGCTGTAGGCGGACTCCGTATAGAAAATTACGGATTTGACGATTTCGTTTCTTTTTACGAAAATTTCGTAGGGAAACCCAAAGCCCGTATCGGAGACGGATTATCTGTCACCCCGAAAGCGGCTCTAACTTACAATTTCGACCGTTTTACTTTACGAGCCAACTACTCTATGGGATTCCGCAACCCTTCGTTGAAAGAAAAATACATGGTTTTGCAACCAATATCATTTATTACCATTAAGGGAAACCCGAACCTCGATCCGGAAAAAAATCACTACGTATCTCTTTCCGGAGAATACACTTCCCAATCCAATGTATTCAATACCTCACTCAATGTATATGCCTCTTTCTTCCGCGATAAGATAGATGTTTTCCAGGTAGGACAGGAACTTATATACGGCAATATCCAAAAAAGTAAAATATACGGGTTGGAATGGACCGGACAAGTTCGCATAATACGAGGCTGGTGGCTACGTGGAAACTATAGTTATGTCCACCAAACCAATGAAGGAGCCTCCGAAGCCACCCAATATATTTTTACGAGCCCCCATACGGCAACCCTACAAACCAATTACAGCGTCGTATTGAAAAATTACACTTTAGGGTTTAACCTTTCAGGCAGATATATCGGAAAAAAGACATACGAAGATACAAGTTATCCCTCTGCAACCAACCGAATATTCGGAACTTATGAAGTTACCCTTCCGGCATATACCATGTGGGACCTTTCTGCAAATATTACCTTCAAAAAACATATCACTTTAACAGCAGGTGCAATAAACTTATTCAATTACAAACCGTCAATCGTCAGCTTTAATTCTGCGATAACACCAGGGATAACCGGATTCGTTCAATTAACGTTGAATTTATAAATTCACCTGTTCTGATTATTGCGTGATAACCTAACATATAAAAACGGCGGCTTTTCAAAGCTGCCGTTTTTTATTTATCCCTCTCCCGGATAATAAAAATATTCCGGGATTTCAATATCTTAATTCAAAAAACCTTACAAGTTCCGTTTATTCACTGATTTCGGGCAATTTCTACAAATATCAGCGGAAAATCTTGATTTTTTCTTACATTTTTATTAAATTTGTTAGATTTGTTTTTGATTATTAAATAGCATAATAATTATTAAAACCCCAAATTATGAGGAAATTATATGTTTCTGTTTTTGCACTCCTTTTAGCCCTCGGGCTTGCTCCATCGAGCGGGATTGCACAGGATTTCAATCCTATTGAATTTTTCCCGGCCAAAGATGTGGATCCGGCTATCGAAAAATCGGTAGTTTATGAATTTACCGAAGCATTAGCCATGCCGCAAGCCATTATCGGAGGCGGCACTTTCGTCACTCAGGACATCGTTGCCTGGCAGTATGCGACAGGAAATTTCGTTACCCCGAAAGAAGGGGAAGCTTTTAAGTATAGCTATACCAATCGCCCTGCTGCCAATCCCAATGCAAGAATGACTCCGCTGGAAGCCAAATGGATCAAGGTAACAGCCAACGAAAACGGAGTATTGGAAGGCAGAGAGACACAAGGCAGCTACGTATATGCTACTTATACCTCTCCCAAAGAACAGATTTTATTATTGGATGGAAGGGGATATGCCAGAGTATATGTAAACGGACAACCTTATGAAGGCGATCATTACGATTTCGGTTATACTATCACTCCGGTAAAAATGAAAAAAGGAGTAAACGAATTCGTATTTACTCCAGGACGCTTCGGACGTGTTAAGGCAAAACTCATCGAACCGACGAAACCGGTCATGTTCACGGTAAAAGATATTCTCGTTCCGGATATGATTATCGGCGAAAACGATGAAAAATGGGGCGCTGTACGTATTATCAACGCTACTAATAAGCCCGTAAAAAATTTCACGATTACCTGCAAATTGGAATCGGGTGAAGAAGTATCTTACACCACTGACCAAATAATCGATGTAGATGTCAAAAAAGCTAAATTCAAAATTCCGGGGGCAATCAGCACTACTGTAGGCGATGTTCCTGCAACATTGATTTTGAAAGACAGCAAAGGGAAAGAGCTGGATTCCCGCGATATTATCATCAAACAACGCAGCGGCGACTCTTTCCATGAACGTACTTATGTCAGCAATGTAGAAGGCAGCGTACAATATTACAGTTTCGTTCGTTCTACCACTCCAGGGAAAGGGCAAGGCCTCATTCTGAATACACACGGTGCAGGAGTTGAAGCAGTCAATTTGTCCCGTTCATTCACCCCGAAAGACTGGACCGACATCGCTGTTCCGACCAATCGTCGTCCGTTCGGTTTCGACTGGGAAGAATGGGGACGCCTCCAAGCATTGGAAGTACTCGCAGACGCTAAACGTCTCCGCGAACCGGATGAAACGAGAATCAACCTGATCGGGCACTCTATGGGGGGACACGGCGCATGGTATCTCGGCACCACTTATCCCGATAAATTCGCAGCCGTAGTTCCTGTTGCCGGTTATCCCGAACGTGTAAGGACCGATGCCCAATATGAAGGACACCCGCATTATGCAATGCTTGCAAGAGCCGTTAATCCGGGACGCGTACTCACTCTTAAAAGAAACCTTTTACAATCGGGCGTACATATTCTCCACGGCGATAAAGATACCGTAGTACCTACTTCCAATGCAAGGATGATGCGTGAAGTTCTCGCTGAATTCCACCCCGATTTCGCTTATTATGAGTTGAAAGACGGCGTACACTGGTCAGGCCCCGAATGTTTAGACGTTGTTCCGGTATTCAGTTATATGGAATGGCATCGAATTCCGGCAGTAAAAGATGTCAAACACATTGAATTCCATACTGCATCACCGAACGTATCTCCGTCCGATTACTGGATCAGAATCGACCAACAAGAAGCGCCGCTCGATTTCTCGACCGCTACTTTCGATATCATAGACGATAACACGATAAAAGGAACCGTCGAAAACGTTACCAATATCACGTTCTTGTTATCTCAACTCGAACTGAAAGGCGAACCGACCATCGAAATCAACGGACAAAAGATTCAGGCTACCAACGGTAAAGACATCACTTTGCAATATAAAGACGGTAAATGGAATGTAATCGACCAACTGAATAAGAAAGAAAAATATGCTGAACGTTACGGAACTTTCAAACAAGCTATCAATAACAATGTCGTATTAGTATATGCGACAGGAGGTACTGCTGCCGAAAACGAATGGTACAAAAACAAAGCCCGTTTCGACAGCAATACATTCATGTACAGAGCAAATGCTTCCATAGATATTATCTCCGACAAAGAATTCGACCCTGCCAAATATGCAGATCGGAACGTAATATTATACGGAAATGCATCGAACAACAGCGCATGGAATAAAGTTTTGTCAAATTGCCCGATTACAGTTAAAAACGGAGAAATTATCTTCGGTAAAGATTCATTCAAAGGTGATGACCTCGCTACTTATTTTATCTATCCGCGTACCGACAGCGATATCGCATCCGTAGGTGTTGTTGCCGGAACAGGTGTAAAAGGGATGAAAGCTACATATGCAAACGATTACATCATGTCTGTTACCGGATTCCCCGATGTAATGATTTTCAATGTAGATATGTTGAAAGACGGCCTCGATAAAATGGTTGTTTCCGGCTTCTTCGGCAGCGACTGGTCTATCGAAAACGGGGACTTCGCTTTATAAATTAAATATTAACCAATAAAAAGGAGCGGATCACCGCTCCTTTTTTATTTTCGTTGCCAAACAACTTCTTTATACCCGATGCTCCGACACTTCCTTTATTCAAATTCCATTGCCGAAAAAAACTGAGGAAGATGGAAATTCGGCTTTTCCGAAAAAATCGGTTTCCAGGAAAGAAAATGCGGTACAGAAAGGCCATCCCCGCATTTATACAAATTCGCTTTCACCTTTATTCCGGAAAAATCGGTAATATTATGTCTGAAAAAAGCCTCCTTAGGAATAACAACCGATAGAATCCATTCCGTCATACTTCTTATTTCTTCAAAAGGCTCCGTCCCAAGCGACGGGAACCGTTTTATAACAGACAACATTTCCGTCGAGGCCCGGATTACATTCGGTCTCTCTTTTCTGAATCCCAGCAATACTTTACCTATGCAGTTGAATTCAAAATTATAATAACCGGTATCGTCGAACGAAACAAAAAACTCTACGCATGAATCATTCGACACTTTTCCATTATCTTCATCGACCGATGCCCGTACCGATTGTTCCGTAACATAATATTTCAGATAAAGATTTCCTCCGTCATGAGCGGCAGTAAACAATACTTCAGGACAATACGGATACTCCTGCCAATTCACACAGGCAATTTTACAAACAGGCAAACTATCCAAGGCTTTTCCCAAAGCCTCTTCCGAACAGGACGAAACTATTTTCTTTATCTTCATTTATTATTTATAAGAAGAAAAATATTTCATAAACTGCGCTCTTTCATATCCGAGCGAATCCTGAACATTGGTTAAATTCATTTTTCCAATAAATTCAGAGGTTTCCCGATACCCATGGCGTACCATCCACTCGTTTACAAAATCATTCATATATTTAATAATCGAGCCGCCTCCTTTATATATAGCAGAACAAACCTGCACCGCTTTCGCACCTGCCAATAACATTTTAACAACGGACTCCCCGCTTTCTATACCCGTCGAAGCGGCATAATCAACCAATGGTATTTTTGCCGAAGCTTTAGCAATCCACCTCTGGGTTCCCCGCATTTCTACATGATTGCTCAAAACATCGGACGAACCGAGTTCCATTTTTTCGATATTGATATCGGGTTCATAGAAACGGTTAAACATAATCACCCCTTTTACGCCCCTATAATACAACTCATTAATAATATTAAGAGGATTCGTAAAATGATTACTGATTTTCACGGCAACCGGAACAGATACTGCCTTTACAACCTCTGCCGCCGTAGCCAAATACTGTTGCTCTATTTCCTGCGCTGTCTGGGTCCGGGTTTCCGGCATAAAAAAGATATTAAGCTCCAAAGCATCCGCTCCGGCTTCCTCTATTTTAGACGCAAAAGCAGTCCAATCACCTCCTTTTACACAATTAATGCTGGCAATAATAGGAATAAGCGCCGTTTTCTTTACTTCTCTTATCTGGTTCAGATAAGTATCAACCGTATTATCCCGCAAATAATTGTTCAAATAATCCGAAGCTTCCGGATAATCATTTATATCCAAAGAAGCCGCTTCACGCAATATCTGTTCCTCAAAAAGGGATTTCAGTACTACAGCTCCTGCTCCTGCCGTTTCGTATTTCTTTATATTATCCAATGAAGCCGTCAAACTACTGCTGCCGACAATAACAGGGCTTTTTAATTTCAATCCCAAATAAGTTGTTCCGATATTCGCCATAATGATATTCTTAAATTTATTATTATTCATGTTAATATTTATTTTACCGTATTTATTTTTTGTATTCCCTTGCTCCGAAAATCGCACTTCCGATGCGTACCATCGTACTGCCTTCTTCTATTGCTATCGGATAATCGCCCGACATGCCCATTGAGATCGTGTCGAAAATATCGCCTGTTTTCGGATTATCCTGCTTTATTTTTCCAAAAAGACGCTTCAGATTCCTAAATTCATTATGAACCTGCTCCCGGTCATCGGTAAATGTAGCCATTCCCATTACACCCCGTATACGGATATAAGGCAATGCCAACCATTTTTCCGATTTCATATAAGCCGATAACTCATCCGGCTCCCAACCATGTTTCGTGTTCTCATCGGCAATATGTATCTCCATCAATACGTCTATTATCCGGTTATTCTTAGCTCCTTCTTTATTAATCACCTCGAGCAGCTTTTCCGAATCGACAGAATGAATCAGATATACGAAAGGAGCTATATACTTTACCTTATTCGTCTGTAAAGAACCTATCATATGCCAACGGATATCCCTAGGCAACGCTTCATATTTCGCCACCAACTCCTGAGGGCGATTTTCCCCGAAATCCCGCTGCCCTCCGTTATATGCCTCCATTATCGCTTCTGCCGGATGCGTTTTGGACACAGCAATCAATACTACGGAGGGAGGTAACTCCTGTTTTATATCCTCTATTTTTTTTTGAATACTCATATTTTTTATATCTTTATCCTTATTTAAAGAGATACAGCCTTATATAATGTTTCCAAGGCAAATCTCGTAAATATTTTTAAGTCAGACATAAGGATTATTTCCTGCTTATCCAATGAAACTTAAAATTAAACAAAATTGTAACAAAAATCAAGCATAAATGAAAAAACAAATTCTTTCTATTGCAGTACTTTCTGCCCTTTTACTCACAAACGTACCCCAAACAGAGGCTTGTACCAATGTGTTAGTTACCAAAGGAGCATCTAAGGACGGTTCCGTTATGGTAACCTATTCGGCCGACTCCCATTCGTTATACGGGGAATTGTACCATAACAAAGCCACCGACTATGCTCCCGGAACCATGTTAAAGATATACAACTGGGACAGCGGGAAATACATGGGAGAAATCGCTCAGGTCGCTCACACCTACAACACAGTAGGAAATATGAACGAGCACCAATTAATTATCACGGAAACGACGTTCGGAGGCCTCCCCCAGCTGCGGGATAAAGACGGCATTATGGATTACGGTTCATTAATCTACATCACCCTTCAACGCGCTAAAACCGCACGTGAAGCGATCGAAATCATGACCGATTTGGTAAGCGAATACGGTTATGCTTCCGGAGGCGAATCTTTTTCTATTGCAGACAAAGACGAAGTATGGATTATGGAAATGATCGGCAAAGGCAGCAAAATAGTCGACGGTAAAAACGTCAATAAAGGAGCCGTATGGGTTGCAATCCGCATTCCCGACGGTTATATTTCCGCTCATGCCAACCAAGCACGTATTACACAAATCCCGATGAATGACCCGGAAAACTGCCTTTACTCTCCAGACGTTATCTCTTTTGCAAAAGAAAACGGATTGTATAAAGGCAGTGACGCAGATTTCAGCTTCAGCGATGTCTACAATCCTCTGGATTTCAGTGGAATGCGCGGATGCGAAGCACGTGTATGGAGTGCATTCAACAAAGTCAGCTCCGGCATGGACCAATATATAGATTATGCATTAGGACAAAATCCAAAAAACAAAATGCCGCTTTACATCAAACCGGAACATAAAATCTCCGTTAAAGAACTGGCAGACATTATGCGCGACCACTATGAAGATACCCCGCTCGATATGAGAAACGATATAGGTGCCGGTGGGCATGCTCTTCCTTACCGTTGGAGACCGATGACCTTCGAAGTAGACGGTGTTACTTATACCAACGAACGCGCTATCGCTACTCAACAAACCGGTTTCTGGTTATTAGGACAGGCAAGAAACTGGTTACCTGATGCAATAGGCGGTATCATCTGGTTCGGTGTGGACGATGCTGCAACCTCCTGCCTGACCCCGATTTATTCATCTTCTACCCGTATTCCGGAATGTTTCCGTGTAGGAAACGGTACCATGACTACCTACTCTCCGACTTCCGCATTCTGGATTTTCAACCGGGTAGCGAATTTTGCATATCTGCGTTATGACCTCTTAAGCGCAGAAATCAAAAAAGCATTCGACAAACATGAAAATCAATGTATAAAAACAATTCCGGCTATCGACGCTGCTGCTAAAGTTCTATATGAAGAATCTCCGGAAGAAGCCGTAGAATACCTGACCGATTATTCCATAACAACCGCTCAACAGATGTTCAACGACTGGGTAAATCTCGATCAATACTTGTTAGTCAAATACATCGACGGAAATGTTAAAAAAGAAGATGAAAACGGATTTATGGATAATGGAAACGGCCGTAATATTCCTGCTTCTCCGCTGCAACCGGGTTATAACGAATTATGGAAAAAAGCAGTCGCTAATGATGCAGGAGAAAGATTAAAAGTTATTGAATATTAATATCGAAACTGTTTTTAATAAAAGGGGATTGAAATTCAATCCCCTTTTATTATCGGCCGGGTTTACCGGCTACCGCCTGTTTTAAAATAGCCTCCAACCGTTCTGTAAAAGCTTGCTGAGAATACCGGTGCGCCGCTTTATAATTAACATCGGTATATATATCCAACGTTTTTCGTGTCGATTCTATAGCACTCGCGATAGATTCCGCGGAATCATGATTACATCCGACACCATTGATTCCATCGGTATAAATATCGGAAATTCCCCCCACCTTTTCATCCGTAACGACAGCACATCCCGTAGCATACGCTTCCAATATGGAAATCGGCTGTCCTTCATTCTTGGAAGGCAACACAAAAATATCGCTGTTCAAAAGCAATTTTCTTTTTTCTTCACCGTGTACCACTCCATGATAGATAACCCTATCCGGATTCTCCTTGTAAAAACGGGATATTTTTCCTTTTACCTCATCATCCGGCTCAACAGCTCCCGCTAAATGCAGCACAGCATCCGGAACCGACGGGAAAGCCTCTATCAACTCTAAAATACCTTTTGCCCGCATCAGATTGCTCAAAAACAGAAGGGATAGTTTCCTTCCCCGTTGCCGCTTCTTTCCCTCGATATCGGCATTCTTTGCAAAAGAGGTATTCTCCACACCATTCTCACAAACATAAATTTCCCCTTCTGAAACAATTCCCTCAAACATAGAACGCAGAGAATTTCCCAACACGATAACTCCCGCTGCCCGTTTCAACAAAAATCTCAATACAAAACGTTTCCACTCTCCTACGCTATCATACATGGCACGAAAAGTAGAACCGTGCGTATGTAATACATACGGTTCATTTTTCATCATTGCCATTACCATATAAGGCGCATAACGCATAAACCCTCTGAAACTGATGCCAATCCCCATATAAACGATATCGTAATGCTGCGAAAAGAAAATTCGGCTATCCCGAACCAGCGTAACGAGTATTTTCCATATCCGATTAGGAGAATAGATAGGAGGAAGTTTATTACCGGAAAAATTCTTATCCAGCGCCGAGTCTATTATCGTCACCTCATTCGTCTGTTTCAATCCTTCATAAGCCATTTTTCCCGCTAAACTATGACCATGTACGGGAGGAGGAAAAGGTGAGATAATCAAAATCCGCATTTCGTTTAGACCTGTTATAATTTAATAAAAATCCTTTTCCTGTAAAACAGATAAGTAATTCCCCAACACAACAACACCACGATAAACGACCAGAAAAAAGTTACTGTCCTTTCAGGCAATATTTCTCCCATAGCATCGGTAGCATATTCTGAAATCGCTGCTCCGCCCAATACCAGATTATAAAGCAACGGAGCTATCAAACAGGAAAGCAGATAGGCAAAGATAGCGTTTGTACCGAATACATTGAATACAAAAGTCCATTTTATCCTGCCTTCAATATCGACTATATAAGAAAGCAAAGTCCACACCATCATCGCCCACCCCGCAGAATAAAGAACGTAAGAGCTCGACCATACAGCCTTATTCAACGGGAGGAAAGAGTCCAGCATCAACCCCATAATAACACATCCGAAACCACTCCAGAACAGGCTTTTTACTCTTAATAACAACTCCCGGTTATCAGACATCGACATTCCCGTCAAATATCCTAATAACATCGTCGCAACAGCAGGATAAGTACTCAAAATTCCCTCCGGTTCAAACGGTACGCCATATCCTTGATACATATGGGCACAACCCAATATAGCCCTGTCTATTTTCGTTCCTATATAATTCTCGATAGACGCATATCCTCCTGTAAACGCTAATATTCCCCAATAAGAAAGCAGAATAAAAACCACCGCCATTACTATTTTCCAATCTTTCTTCAACCCTAAAATAACAAAAGCCCCAAGAACATAAACTACTGCAATTCGTTGCAATACTCCAAAAATTCTCAAATGTTCCAAATCCAGCCCGAAAAGACACCAATTCAACAATAAACCGGCTACGAATAATTTTATTCCCCTAAAAAACACTTTTTTAACCATGCTTATTCCTGAAACTCCTTCTTCCTTATTGGAAAAGAACCAAAAAGAAGCGCCAACTATAAAAATAAAAAAAGGAAAAACCATATCGGTAAACGTAATATCGTTCCAGGTCCCTTGCCGTAACTGCATAAAGGCCGCCCCGGTATATTGATTATTTACCAATATCATACACGCAACCGCTATTCCGCGCAAAACATCGAGAGATAAAAACCTGTCTGACCGTATTGTTTCCATGTGTTTCAAATTATGTATAAAAATAGCCATTTTAAACAAATAAACAAAAGCTCCGACAGGCAAAAATCATCGATTCACACTGCAATCGGCATATAATAAATTTTCTGTCTCCGGAAATTCAAAACTGTTTCTTATCTTTACAAAAGATAATATTATCCATCTTTTTTATCCGTCCGATATGAAAAAAATAGCTTTTATAGGCTTAGCTATCCTATTATTCTGTTCTTTCCCTTTCCAAAACAACGCCGAAACAATCGTACCGGGAGCAGAAAGGCTCGATTCATACCTTCCTTTGTTAAAAGGCAAAAAAGTCGCCGTATTAGCCAACCAATCCAGCATGGTAACTGATACACATTTGGTAGATACGCTGTTATCGTTAGGAATAAATATCGCATATATATTCGCACCCGAACATGGATTCAGAGGAGATGCCGATGCTGGGGAAACAATCGGGAACTACACGGATGAAAAGACAGGCCTCCCTGTTATCTCTTTGTATGGCAATATAAAATCGCCGCCCGACTCCATTCTGCAAAAGATAGATGTCACGGTATTCGACCTGCAGGACGTAGGGTTGAGATTTTATACTTATATGTCTTCTCTGCACTATTTAATGGAGGCATCGGCAAATAATAACAAAGAAGTCATTATACTCGACCGCCCCAATCCGAACGGATTTTATGTGGACGGCCCTGTACTCGATATGAAATACCGTTCGTTCGTAGGAATCTATCCTGTTCCCGTAGTACACGGCATGACCTTAGGAGAAATCGCCCGAATGGCAAACGGGGAAGGTTGGCTTACCGACGGCAAGCAATGTACTTTGACCGTAATAACATGCGCTGATTATACACACCGTTCGCTTTATCGGCTTCCGGTAAAGCCCTCGCCGAACCTGCCGAATATGACTTCGATTTATTTATACCCTTCCCTCTGCTTTTTCGAAGCGACCCCGGTAAGCATCGGGCGAGGAACAGACTTTCCTTTTCAGGTATATGGACATCCTGACATGAAAAGAGATACGTTCACTTTTACTCCTGAAAGCAATTCCGGAGCTAAAAATCCTCCCCTCAAAGGACAAAAATGTTACGGTGTGGATTTAAGAGAATTACCCGAACAGGAATTATTAGACAAAGGAGTTTCTTTCGAATATATAATCGACGCTTACAACGCTTTGGGAAAACCTGCCAAATTTTTCAATTCTCTTTTTGAAAAATTAGTCGGCGTAGATTATATTCGACCGATGCTTATCGAAGGGAAAAGCGCCGAACAGATAAAAGCGTCCTGGCAAAAAGATGTAGAAAAGTTCAAGCAACAACGTGAAAAGTACTTGTTATATGATTAATAATAAAAAGAAAACAAATAACCGGAACCCGGAATACCGATATTTTCAGGTAACTGAAAAAGGGACACTGCTTCCCTTCTTATTCGAACAATTAAAAGACAAAAGTAAAACTACCGTAAAATCCTTCTTATCTCATCGGCAAATAGCCGTTAACGATATCATTACCACACAATACGACACTCCTTTAAATCCGGGTGATACCGTATCCCTGAATCAAGGGCAGGCTAAAACCGAATTCAAACATTCCATGTTGAAAATCGTATACGAAGACGATTATCTCCTTGTCGTCGATAAGAAGAACGGATTGCTTTCCATGGCTTCGGACAAAGAACGCATAAAAACAGCCTATTACATTTTAAGCCAATACCTGAAATCGCAAAACCCGGCAAACAGAATCTTTATCGTACACCGCCTCGACCGCGAAACATCAGGACTTATGCTGTTCGCCAAAAGTATGGATATACAACACACCCTACAACAAAACTGGAAAGAACTCGTATCGGAACGCAAATACGTGGCAGTAGTAAAAGGAAGCCCGGAAAAAGACGAAGGGACTATATCCTCCTATCTGGCCGAGAATAGCGCTTATACCGTATATTCCACACAAAATCCGGAAAAAGGAGAACATGCCGTTACTCATTACAAAGTATTACAAAAAGGAGCCGGAAATACGCTGCTTGAATTGGAACTCGAAACCGGGAAAAAAAATCAAATCCGAGTACATATGAAAGATATCGGCTGTCCCATTATCGGAGATAAAAAATACGGGGGACCTGTTTCGCCTATCAACCGAATAGCCCTCCATGCAAAAAAGATACGATTTATTCACCCGGTCACACACAAAGAATTCAATTTCGACACCAATGTTCCGAAACCGTTTCTCTCTTTACTGAAATAAGCAGAGACACTCGAAGCTCTCGCTAAACAGTTTCAAAACGAAAAACACCGACATGCATCTGAATAAAAATATTCCGGATTCCCCGAACAGATAATCCGGAATATTCTTATCACAGAATATGGTTTCACCGGTTAGTCCCCGCTGTCCAACAAAGTATATTCTCCCAATATGTCATCAAAAATCTCCTGTACCGTTTCTACTTTATCTATCAAAGAAGCCACTTCCCCTATCTCAAGCATACCCTCATTGAGATCTCCTTCAAATATTCCCCTTTTAGGACGCCTCATTCCCACGATTTCTTTCAGTTCCTCCACTCCGGCTCCCCGATCTTCCGCCTCTTTTATTCGTTGATATACATCGTTTTTAATCATCCTTATCCCACCTATCTTCTTCAGACATAACATCGTATCTCCTTCCGGAAGAGAAAGGCACCGCCTTTTAAACTCTTCGCTTGCAGAAGATTCTGCCGACAAAGCGAACCGTGTCCCTATCTGTACTCCTTCCGCACCAAGCACCTGAGCCGCCATCATGGTACGTCCGGAAGAGATGCCTCCTGCTGCTATAACAGGAATATCGACCGCTTTACATACCGCAGGAATCAAAACCATCGTCGTCGTTTCTTCCCTTCCGTTATGTCCCCCGGCTTCGAATCCTTCCGCAACAACAGCATCTACACCCGCACCCTGTGCCTTAACAGCGAATTTACTGCTCGAAACGACATGAACAACAGTAATCCCCGCTTCTTTCAGCTTCGGAGTCCATATCGCAGGATTGCCCGCCGAAGTAAATACGATCTTCACCCCTTCTCTGATTACCATGTCGATCAATTCTTCTATCTGAGGGTAAAACATCGGAATATTCACTCCGAAAGGCGCAGATGTCGCCGCTTTACATTTACGGATATGTTCTTCCAATGTAGGCAAATGCATGGAACCTGCCCCTAAAAGGCCTAAACCTCCACTATTGGAAACAGCAGAAGCAAGACGCCAACCGCTGCACCAAACCATTCCTCCCGCCACTATCGGATATTTAATTCCAAATAAATCGGTTATCCTATTTTTTATCATAATCGGTTTTATTTAAATTGTTGAATTTATCACTTTTTCACTTTTAGAACCTTTGCAAAATCTTCCCGAATCACTCCGAATAAAATCAAAAAATAAAACGATTTCTTCATACAATTATAACAAATTATTGTTGTTTTTTACCAATATAAAAACGATATTTGTAATTGATTATAGAAAAAGGAACAATGGGGAAGACAATTGTAGCAATATTGGCAGGAGGAGATTCACCCGAAGCAGAAGTTTCTGTAAACGGAGCAAAATTCATACATTCAATCCTTAATCGAGAAAAATACACCCCTTATCTTGTTTATATCAAAGGAAAATGTTGGGAAGCAGAAACAGAAAACGGCCAGCGTTTTCCCATCGATAAAAACGATTTCAGCTTTACTTCTCCAAAAGGTAAAATAATTTTCGAATATGCCCTTATCCTGATACACGGTACCCCCGGGGAAAACGGACTACTCCAAGGGTATTTCGAACTGATGAAAATTCCTTACTCTTCGGGAGGAGTTTGTTCCAGCGCAGTTACCTTCGATAAGGTAATCTGTAAACGGATCGTAGCCGAAACAGGCGTAGCCCTTGCAAAGGATATTTTACTCAATAAAGGAGATAAAATAGATGTACAAGAGATTATCCGAAAACTCTCTTTGCCTTTATTCGTAAAACCCAACGCTTCAGGCAGCAGTTTCGGAGTTACCAAAGTCAAAACAGAGGCAGAATTGTTACCGGCCATAGAAAATGCTTTCAACGAAGACGATCAGGTTTTGATAGAAGAATTTTTAGAAGGAACCGAAATCAGTTGCGGCATTATGATAGCGCAAGGCAAAACCTATCTGTTCCCTCCGACAGAAATAGTTTCCAAATCGGAATTCTTCGACTATAATGCCAAATATAACGGATATTCCGAAGAAATAACACCTGCACGGATATCTGAAAAAGCAACAAAAAGAGTCCATGAATCGTTATTAAAAATATATAAACAAACCAGATGCAGAGGTTTGGTTCGAATCGATTTCATTATAAAGAACGATATTCCTTACATGATCGAAGTCAACAGTATTCCGGGTATGAGTTCGGAAAGTATTATCCCTAAAGAATCCAAAGTTTTTGGGCTTTCCATACCGGATCTATTCGATATCATTATCAATGAAACAATTACACAAAAATGTTAAAATAATAATATATTATTATGAGTTCAAATTACAAACTAACAGCCGGCGGAGGATTGAAAAAAGGTGCCGAACCTATCGACATCATCACCCGCTATGAACAAATTCCTACTACGGTATGTCAAACAGCCGATGAAGGAGCCCTTTATGTAGCAGGCCAGGTAGCCAAAGCTATTAACGAAAAAGCACTGAAAAACGAAAAAATCGTCATTGGTTTGTCAACGGGAAAATCTCCTATAGGCATATACAGAGAATTGGTGCGAATGCATAAAGAAGAAAGTCTGAGTTTTAAAAATGTTATTATATTCAGTCTGGACGAATTTTATCCCATCAATTCCGACGAACAGCAGAGTCGTGCTTTCTCGATGAAAGACGAATTACTGAAACACATAGATATCGCACCCGAAAACGTACATCTAATAGATAGTACCGTATCGGTAGAACAAGTTTCCGAATACTGCCGTAAATACGAAGAACAGATACAGGCAGCCGGTGGATTGGATATAATGTTGTTAGGAATAGGAAGCAACGGGCAAATAGGATTCAATGAACCGGGAACCTATCACAACTCCAAAACACGCCTTGTGGCATTAGGCAACAATACCCGTAAAGCATTGGTCAACGATTTTTACGGCACTGAAAATGTACCGTCACGTGCTATTACGTTAGGTATCGCAACCATTATGGAAGCCAAAAAAGTTATCGCCTTTGCTTGGAGTGAAGATAAGTCGAGCATTATCGCAAAAAGCGTAGAAGGTAAAATCGATGCAAATGTACCTGCAAGTTACCTGCAAGACCATAAAAATTGCGATTTGGTTATTTCCGAAGACGTAGCGAATGAATTAACTCGTTTCAAAACTCCGTGGTTGGTAGGTACATGCGAATGGACCGATAAATTCATCCGCAAGGCAGTTTTATGGTTGTGCCAGAAAGTGGATAAACCTATTCTGAAACTCTCCTATCAGGATTATATCGATAATTCGTTGGGACAATTATTAGACGAACAAGGCGATTACTCCTCTATCAATATTCGGGTATTCAACGAACTGCAACACACCATCTCCGGTTGGCCGGGTGGAAAACCCAATGCAGACGACTCTACCCGTCCGGAACGTTCGTTCCCGTTCCCTAAACGAGTACTTATTTTCAGCCCGCACCCGGACGACGATGTTATCTCCATGGGCGGTACCTTTATCCGTTTAGTCGATCAAGGACACGACGTACACGTAGCCTACCAGACATCCGGAAATATTGCCGTACATGACGATGTTATGTTGCAAATATTGGATACTGCAAGAGAATGCGGTTTAGGCAATGAATACGACCGTGTAATGGAAATTATCAAGAACAAGAAAAAAGGAGAAAAAGAACCACGGGAATTACTTCGTATCAAAGGGGCTATTCGTCGAGGCGAAGCAAGAGCTGCCTGCCGTTTTATCGGAATCAACGAAAATACCCATGTACATTTCCTAAACCTTCCGTTCTATGAAACAGGCGCTGTAAAGAAAAACGGTGTAGGAGAAGAAGATATTAAAATTATCGTAAATCTGTTAAGAGAAATCAAACCTCATCAGATATATGCTGCCGGCGACCTTTCCGACCCACATGGGACACACCGGGTATGTATCGAAGCCGTATTGGAAGCTTTGAAAGTCGTTCATAACGAAGAATGGATTAAAGACTGCCGCTTATGGTTATACCGCGGTGCATGGCAAGAATGGGAACTAGATATGGTGGACATGGCCGTACCTTTAAGCCCGAGCGAAGTAATCCGCAAACGCCACGCTATTTACAGGCATTTATCCCAAAAAGATATCGTTCCCTTCCCAGGCGACGACAAACGGGAATTCTGGGAAAGAGCGGAAGACAGAACGCAAGCGACAGCCAAACTATACGATAAGCTAGGCATGGCTGAATATCAGGCTATCGAGGTATTCGTACAATATAAAATATAATTGTTCGAAATCTTTTTAGAGAAGGCGGCTCTTGTTATGAGCCGCCTTTTTTAAATCAAAATTTTATTTATGAAAATCCCGGTATTGCCCGGGATTTTCATATTTTTCTCGAGCTTAAATAATATTTCACTATTGCGCACCGGTATAAATACAATTTTTTCATCAATAATTTTGCACATTTCTTTTTTTTGCCTACCTTTGCATCCACATTAAACAACAAAATGTTTCCTTAGCTCAGCTGGTAGAGCACGACACTCTTAATGTTGGGGTCCAGGGTTCGAGCCCCTGAGGGAACACACCGAGATTCAGTAGCTCAGCAGGTAGAGCACAACACTTTTAATGTTGGGGTCCTGGGTTCGAGCCCCAGCTGGATCACCAAAAGGCTGGACAAAACCAGATGATTAAAAGACAATTACTACAATATAAGTAATTGTCTTTCTTTTTATAGTGTCGTAAATCTATCCTCAGGCCATACACTCCAACTTATGTAAAGACCAATTTAAAGGGAAATGGCGATATGGTAATATCGGCTCAAAACCAAATAACCGATTCTAAATTTACTTTGACAATTTCCAATAATCTTCCTGGTACAATCATTTTATTATGATTTCAGAAGATGAAGCTCTTTTGCCTTCCTTCTTGTATAATATCGATAGATCCAATATGACCGATGAGAAGCGGCGAAGCAGGGTCGTGAAGTTTATTATTTTCTATCGCCAGTTCCGGTTTTTTATTAGCATAACAGTATTTACAACCGTTCAGACAAGTATTGTAAGCCCCGATGTCATGTGTCGGCATACATTGGCATCCGATACGAGTTCCTTTATGTGCCATTTTCTTAAAACGGCATCCCAACGCTTCTCCCAAATTAGTAGTTGTCATGCAACCAGAAACGTATATGCCATAACGCTCGTAATTTTCCAACGTACCACAAGTCTGCAAACGTAATCCATAACGGGCCGCAATATGCCCCATACCCTTTGCCAAAACCGACTTATCAGTTACAGTCAGAGGGATAAGTTCCGGCATATAGACACCCAGCTGTTTATACATCTCCACAAAACTGAAAATACAAAAACTCACATAAGGGGTTATCTGTGAAGCCATGTAATCGAATGTTTCCAAATGTTTCGCAATTGTATATGTTTCAGTCAGAAATACAGGATCATAACGCCATGCCATACGTTTCTTACCTACTTTTCCAGATAATTCGACAAGCGTTGCGATACTTTCATTAATATCAGGTACATTAGGTTCTATATCTTTTCCGTATGCGGTAATAGTGTAATGGCAAAACACGTTGAAACGGTCTGTTATCCAATGTAAACGCGATAAGATCGGCCTATAATTCTTCGAACAAAATACCACACAATCCACTACGGCAGGATCGAGCATGTATTTGGTTATGCGATTCGGAAACAACGGATTACGTGAACAAACATAGCCTTCCTCAAACCGTTTCAACAGCCAATCACTGTAATAGTTGACGGTATCGGTCCTTCCTCCTGTATTTATAATCATACTTTTTTAATATTAATGCCTTCAATATTTTCTCTTTTTTTACTTTTTGTAACCAAATAGACACCGACAAATACCAGTCCGGCCGATGCCAACTTTTGTAAAGAAAAAGTATCTTGCCCTATCAAGATTGCTATTACGGAAGCAACGACAGGCTGCACATAATTATACATACCGGCCGTAGTCGGCCGAATATATTTCAAGGCCATTGGAATCAGCATAAACGACAAAAAAGTAGCCCCTAACAACAGGTAAAGAAGAGCGTACAACTCCACGTCGTTAAATGTTTCTTTACAGAAAACCGGAACATATTGCAGATATCGTAAACAAAACGGTGTCAATACCAATGCCGAAAACAGAAACATCCATTTCATTACTGTAACCGACGAGTAACGCAAAGAAAGCGGTTTGGACAATACCAAATAAACAGAGTACATCAACTGGTTAAGCAACATTAGAACATCTCCTTTTAAGCTACTGCTGCCACCTGCCGTATGAAAAGAACTATATACAAGCAAAAGTCCGCCAGCAACCCCCATAAAAACACCCAATAATTTTTTTGCAACAACCGGTTCTTTGAGAATAACTGCAGCCAGTAACAACACGAAAATCGGAACAGCCGTAGCAATGATCGATGCATCGATGGGCGATGAACTTTTAAGCCCGGTAACAAACAACCACTGATTAAAGCCCACACCACATAAACCACAAATAGCAAGTAGTCCCAATTCTTTCAGCGGGACTTTCTTTTCGGGAACAATGAAAAAAGACACGATCCAAAACATCGCACAAGCGAAAACGGCACGCATATAAGTAATCGCTTCCGGTGGAAAGCCCGACGTCAGCAAAAACTTAAAAACAGGCATGCTGACGCCGAACAAGATATTTGCCGTAAATATGAGGATATGCCCTTTCATTCTGTCGTATTACCAGACATTCATGTGTATTCTGTCCTCGATATCGATTTTTTTCTGTTTGGGAAGGAATGCATTTTCAGCAGGGTATCCCATTGTAAGCAAACAAGTGAATTCATAACCTTCCGGAGCACGTACAATCTCCTTTATTTTATCCGCCTCATCGCTCACAGGGATATGAAATACTGTTCCCAAACCTTCATTGGCAGCAGCAAGCAGCATATTCTCCAACGCACACCATGCCGAAGCGAAATAATTAAGCGAGCTTTGCTCCACAGGCTTAAGCAAAGAATATGTCTGCTGACGGAAAAACGGAATGATGAGCAGCCCGCTCTCCATAAGCATTTTTTGCTGTTTGGGCAGCGCATCTGCAAACATCGCCATTTTATCTTTATCCCCAGACTCATCCACTTCAAACACGAGCTCCTTAAACGCCGCCATGTTTTTTGAAAGCGGAGCGATTACTTTTGCAATATTATCTCGGCCACGTACCACAATAAACTCAAGCTGGCGTAAATGATCGTTGGTCGGAGCTTTGAATGCCGCACCGATAACTCTTTTAAGAATCTCGTCGCTTACCTCACGGTCGGAAAAATCGCGGTACGTACGACGTTTCTCCAATACTTCATAAAAATCCATAATATACATTCGATTAGTTCAACTTATTATTATCTTCGATAACAAAATTACACAGGATTATTGTTACATATTTGTCATTTTATCTCAAATAATTGTTGCATATTTGCATTAAATACGATTTATTCAACACTATGGAAGAAATAATAATTCCCTACGAATTACCGGAAGAAAAAAATCACTCTTTTTTCTTTATAGACCAATGGATAGATACCCGGCTGGAGGCTAAACTACATCGGCATGATACGTGGGAGTTATACTACGTAATGAAAGGATATGGGGTAAGGATGGCCGGTGATACTTTATTGCCTTTCGCGGAAGGGGATGTAATATTGATACCTCCCTCGATGCACCACCGCTGGAACTATGATCCGTCATCTGCCGATGATAAAGGGTGCGTTCATTACCTGATGGTGGCTTTCAAGCATTCTCTTATACTAAATTGTATGGAAGTTTTCCCCGAATTACGCAACAGGCTTGCTAGTATAACATTTCCGACAGAAGCCTTAAAATTCGGAACAGAAAACTCCCGAATCATTCGCCATGTGCTGATAAAAATGAATGAAATGGATGAATTAGGTCGTCTTTGTGAAATGTTACGTTTATTACCTGCTGTTTTTACATCATCCGACCATACATTTGTCGGCAAACCAATACGCATTGAAAAAGATATAAGGCGTATGCAACAAATCTGCACTTATGTAATGGCTCATTACGTTCACCCTATTTCTTTAAATGATATTGCTTCAGAAATAGGCATGAACCGTTCTGCATTTTGTTCTTACTTTAAAAAATGTAAAGGCATCACTTTTTCACAATTCGTCACTCAATATCGTTTGAATACGGCTTGTGAGCTTTTAAAACATTCGCAAAAACAAATTTCAGAAATTTGTTTTGCAGTAGGTTTTAATGACGTTCCTCATTTCAACAGAGTCTTCAAAGAATCGAAAGGAATGTCTCCAAAAGAATACCGGAAATTGAAACAGCCCCTTAATCTCCCAAAATAATTTCAGGTACCATTACTTCAAAAATAATACATTTGCCCGAGATAAGTGGGTATGAAAACCAAAACGTGATTCTGTAAATATCCTCTCTGAAACAGCAATAGACAATAAAATATTTGTCTATACTCCACACATCGAAATAAAACAATTAATACAATAAAAGTCACGAAAAAGGAATTTCGTGACTTTTGCCTTTACTTTATTACAAAATTACAAATTCTCAATTAATGATTTGTATGAACCCACCCCTATTAAAATTATTTTAGAGACAGTCCTATATTTTATTCGGTGAATTGTCTTATTATTACTCCATCAACAACGGGAGTTGGCTTAACATATTCTTAATTCTGATAGCGGTACGAGGCATCGGTTCTGCAATAGTCAATCCCACTATCTCTTTTTCTTCTGCAATATCATTTATTACCCGCACCACTCCGGATATTTTCATTCCTCCAGGAATAGTACCGACCGCAGCAATAATCTCTGCAGGATCCAAGACATCCATATCGAAATGGACTACAACTTTCGACGCTCCGCATGTCTTTAACCAATCTTTAACAGCATCGCTATTCTCTGCAACATCTTCCGGAGCAAGATGTTTAATACCGTATTGCTTCTGACGTTCTTTAATTTCATCCCGTTCCCAATCATGTAATCCGACCAACAATATTTTCGATGGTCCGAATCTTGCCGGCAATACCGATACGATTTTTTCGTCTCCATACCCCATACAGGCTGTAACAGCCATTGCATGATAACCGGCATAGACATCCCCCGGCAATGTGATATCCGGATGAGCATCCAACCACACCATCGCTACATCACCGTTATATTTTCGGGCAAGATAGGTAAACGGAGCCACACTTACAGAACACTCTCCTCCGAGAACCACAATTTTATCCGGGTCGACAGACTGCAACATATTCACTGCTGTTTCAGTCTGGGAAGCAATAATATCCCGGTCGAGGACACCATTTTGTATCTTACGTTTTATATCCATAGAGACGGGCACCGTTAATGTCTCCTGCCCTTTATTCGGAACAAGAAAATCCAATAATTGCGCACCTAAAAAATATCCTCTCGATGCATCGTCCGGATTTTCTATTTCAGGAATCCACTTGGCAATGTCTCCTCCCTGCCATTGCGGATATATCAAACGAATTACTTTATTTTTATTCATACTTTTAACCGATTATTTTCTCTATGTATCAAAAATATTTCCAGCCATTATCGAACGGTAAAAGTCTTATCCTTCATTCATACATGAACCGGAAACTATAAACTATTTTACATAACGGACATAATCCGTTTTACGAGATTTTGCCACCGGAACATCTTTATCCGCAGCATAACCGAGTATACAATGCCCTATTCCTTCATAATCGCCCACAATACCCCACTCTTTCAAAAGGGCTTTCCCTTCTGGTGTATTAAATACTTCTTTCGCCCGATGAATCCAACAACTTCCCAATCCAACCGCATGAGCGGCATTCAATAAATTCCCCATCACCAAAGAACCATCGTACAAATAAGTAGGAATATTCTTATCTGCTAAAACAACTAAAACTACCGGCGCACCATAAAAAGGATCCGAATCTACCCCCAATACCCCTGCATTCAATTCGGAAAGATAGTCTCGTGCCGCTTTATCGGTCACTGCAATAATAACCGGCGATTGCCGTCCCATTCCGGTAGGCGCATATATCCCTGCTTCTATTACTTGTCGTATCAATTCTTCCGAAGGCATTTCATCCGGCATATACCTACGTATACTGCGGCGTGTTTTCATGTTTTCTATAACTGCATTCATTTTTTTCACATTTTAAATTCCTTAACAAATTTACTGTATTTAATTTATGCATACAAGTACTATCAAATCGTTATAATATGCAACACCTATCTAATTTTATCTTAAAATGACTCTATCTCGATTCAGAACACACAACAAACCTAATTCCGATACAATTCATCCATATTTTTCACGGCTTCCGCAACTCTTTTTTTAAATAAAAAGAAAAATAGCACTTCTGTTTCAGCCTTTTTTCTGTTCACTCTTATTTGCAATTACAAAATGGAATTCCTTATTTTGTATAAATATGAAATTTTATCGGACTTGCTATGAATGAACAAAGACCTTGGCGTACGATAACCATATTTGTAAGCAGTACTTTTACAGATATGGAAGCCGAACGAGATTATCTGAACAATATTATAGCCAATAAATTAGAGCACTATTTCGAACGGAAACGTATATCGTTAAAATTCATAGACCTGCGCTGGGGGGTGCATACCGATAAAGATGAAGCAAAAGAATTACGGGAAGCCTCCGTATTAAAAGTATGTTTAGACGAAATCCGCCGTAGCCGTCCTTTTTTCATCGCACTACTCGGAGGCCGCTACGGATGGGTACCACCGCACGACCGATTCCTCCGTATTCTCGACAACATGGATGAAGAAGACCGCTATTTGTTAAAAGATGGAGAAGGCGCCAGCGTAACCGCTCTGGAAATACTATTCGGAGCATTAGGCAAACAATCTCTTCTGAAACGCAGCCTTTTCTATTTCCGTGATGACGCCTCTTATAACGGAATGTCACCGGAAGAAAAAGCAAAATACATAGATCTCACTCATTCCGACCGACAATCAGCCCTAAAACAAAAAATACGGCAGGAATGCGAAGCAAACGGATTGTCCGATAATATCCAAACTTATCATCTACAATGGGAGCAGGGGAAATTTATCGGCCTGGACGAATGGGGAAACAAACTGGAAGCTCACATTCGCCATGAGATAGAATCAGAAATCGAAGAAACCAAAAAAACGACTCCCCAAGATTGGTATGAAATGGAGGAGCTCCAGCACGATATTTTCATCCATAAAAAAACCGAGCTGTTTATCGGACAAAAAGAGATTTTAGATACTCTTCTCGATTTTACTGCCCATAAAACAGGAATAAACATCTTAACGGGATGGGCATGCCAGGGAAGAAGCGCCATTATTTGCCAACTATACCGAACTTTAACAGAACAGCACGACCCTAATCGGGTTGTTTTATTACATTGTGCCGGTATTTCGCAACATTCCCGATACACCTCTCGGATGTTCCGACGTTGGAGCCGTTTATTATGCAGAGAATTGGACAAACCGTTCTCCGATCCGGAAGAAAACAGTCTGCAAGCCCGTACTCTATTCCTGAGCTTGGTACATGAAGCTACCCAAAAAGGGAAAAAAATAGTTCTTCTAATCGACTCGTCCGAAGAGTTTTATCCTTCGGACGATGCTTCCAACTACAGTTGGCTGCCCGATGAAGCCTGTACGGTAATAACGACTGTAATGGATAACTACCTCGGCGCATACGGATATATAGCCGAAATATTAGAAAACAAACCGAATGCAGAGGTACTCCCGATTCCTTTTATGAAACGTGAAGAAGCCCGCCAGTTGATTGTCACCCGCTGCCGGAATTTTCATAAAACTATCGGAGAAGAGCTTGTCGAAGCAATATTAAACCGTAAAGCCGACGAAGTTAGAAATCGTCCGGACGAAGTACCCGAAGAAATATACGGTTACTATTTTCCTTATTGGAGCATCCTTTTAACGGATTATCTTATTCTGATGGGACATGACGATTACGAAAAGGCCCGCAACAGCGATGAACCGGATGAAGAAAAAAAATTAGAAAATTATCTTTCGCAGGTAATATCAACTATCTCTATCGACGCAGGCGTCATGCTAATCAACTATTTCGTACCCCGACTGTATGCCGAATGCGGAAAAAATTTCACACTGACGCTTCTTTATCTGATTTCACTTAACTACCGGAGTATCCGCGAACAGGATTTAGCTAAATTATTAGGAACCCAATGGGATGAACTCGCATTTGCAAAGTTTCACTATTACTTACGCAGCATTCTGACAGAAGACTGTGAAACCGGAGCATGGAACTTTGCACATCCTTATATCGGAAAAATATTTCAAATGGTACTCCCGGAAAAAAACCGGGAAAAATTCTACAACGGACTAGCCCGCTACTACTATTCAGCAAAAGAAGACGGCGGGCCGGACTGGGCCGTAAAAACAATGTACTACCTGTTTCGAGCCGATCTGAAAGACCTCGCTGCCGTTACCTATGCTTCTTCCATTTGTGATGAATGGAATCATTTGGCTGCTTTAACCGAAGAAATTATCGAAAGAATTAAAGAAAATCCAAACACAAACTTACAGTGGTTCATCGACATGTGTTGCTATCCTTTGGAAGAAAGCGACAATCTGAAAGGAGACAACCATTTTCATAGTTGCCTCCATACATTCATATATAAACAACTTTACGAATATACTGTCAATTCATTACTTCCTGCTATCGAAACCATCCGGAAAGAATTAGCTCTCGCTTTCGCTATCGGCATCGAAAATAAAGTTACGACATATTGTCGGACAGAAAAAACCGACGACCGAAACCGATTGCTTAATGCTTTATATGCTGAACTTGCATATTTATACAAAGAGAACGGAGATATAGAAAACCATCGCAAATATATTCTTCTCATCCAGGAATCATCTCACAAAGCCCCCAACAATAACGATGAACCGGAAGAACAAGCTCTGTTAGAAGCAGAGCTCGGTACCGCAGAAATAGAGAAAAAACAGTATGCAAAAGCAGTCGATCATTTCCGGAATGCTTATCGAATATTCCGGCAACGCTATGAAAAATCACCTGCCGATTCAACTGCTTGCGCTTCAATGGCCTATATATGTATTCAATTATCCGATGTTTACAGCCAATGGAAAAAAGAGAATGAATATTCGGATTATTTATTGGAAGCACTCTCCTTCCTTCCCTTCATCAAAACAGACAAAGAACAAAATTTACGAATATTAGGACAATTGTACGACCGGGGAGGCTTATATTATACCCGGATAGGGGATACGGAACAAGCCGAACGAATGATAAAGAAATGCTCGGAAATATATCGGCAACTCCATCAAAACAATCTCAACGACAATGACGATGCTGTTTTATTAGGAATTGCTTATGAACGAATGGGAACATATTATGAGGAGTTGAAAGAAGATTTTCAATCGGCTTATAAATATTACCTGCTCCAATACGAAACTTTCCGGAGTGTATTGGACAAAGATCCTTCTCATGTAGAATGTGCCCGTTTTCTAGCTATCGCAGCAGAACACCTTTCCGCCATATTATGCAATACCGGACGAGAAAAAGAAGCCGTACCGTATTATCAGGAAACCATATCCTTAATCATGGACTCCGACGAAAAACTTTGGGGTAGCAACGAAATATCCCGGTTAGCCTATGCCAACTGGGCATTGGCCGATATTCTACGGAGACATCCCGACATGCTCGAACCGGACATAAAAGAAGATATAATAGCCATGTTCTTCCACGATGCAGCAGAATGGTACCTCGTCGGTTATCAAGTAACCGATGAACCGGAAATGTTCAGCAATTATATTTATACTTTATACAATCTCTTCACCTATTACAAGGATAAAAACGATAAGGAAATGTATCCGGCTCTTGAAAAGGCACAGGAAGCATACCGGCAACGTCCTTCCGGATGCGAAATAGACGAGGAAACCCGCAATATTTTAATAAACGAAAAAACAGAACTTAAAACCGATACGCCTAAACAACCGGAAACGATAGAAAAACTTTTTGCCAAAGAAGCTTATGACGAAATTGTCTTAAAACATGCTTCTCATAAAAGCAATGCACAAGAATCCCTCCTTTACGGCATCAGCCTTTTACGCACGAATGCTTTTGAAAAAGCAGAACAGGAATTTTTGGAATTAATCGAATACGAGACAGAACCGGAAACAATCACTACTGCGATAGCAAATCTGCTGCTTACTTACCTGCTGCGACAAAAAACAGACCAATACAGAAAAGTTTATTCAGAACTGACCCGAGAACAGAAAACAGACTCTCGGATAACTTTTTTGCAGAATATCTATCTGAAATGGAAAAAAGGAACGACAGATACCCGCCCCTGGCATCAACGCCTTTTTTCCAAACACACGGCATCCCCTACCGTTCCGTTGGAACTACCGAAACCTTACGGTTGGATAAAATAAAAAATTTATAAAGAAGCAATATAATAATCGGAAAGTG
Source organism: Candidatus Avirikenella pullistercoris (assembly GCA_018710935.1). Taxonomy (GTDB): domain Bacteria; phylum Bacteroidota; class Bacteroidia; order Bacteroidales; family Rikenellaceae; genus Avirikenella; species Avirikenella pullistercoris. Next base: position 30,631 of record DVIX01000006.1, read on the forward strand.
TGGAACTGCAATATCTGATATTCGAGAAGTCGAATAAAGACGAAAATGAAAAAAAGAGCTAAACAAGTGCAAATATAACCTCTAATATTCAATACTTTATGTGGTATCAGATTCGGGAATGACTTTTTAATTTGTCTTAATTCGTTGCAAGTTTCCTCGGGATATATGGGAACATATTCGGGAATTTATTTACCTTTGTCATGTAATCAAAAAAGGCATAGCAAATGAAAATTTCCGTCTATCTGAAAAAATGTTCCGCGACCACTTCAAACATCTGCTTCCGGGTACGGGAGAAGAACGTGGACATCAAAGTGGTTTCCCCCATCGCGGTCCATGACAAGTATTGGGATGCCGATACCTTATGTTACAGGCGAACGACTGCCGTGACGGCCATTGAACAGAAGCGGGTGCCCGAACAGATCGCCGCCATCATCGAGAGAGCGGAAAAGACCTTCTCGGAGAAGGCTGACGGCAAGTGGATGAAACAGGTCATCGAGGATGTCCTGCATCCTGCGTGGGCTTTCGAGCGTGATCACCCGAACCTGCTCCACCGCATCCACGAGTACCTGGAAAAATATGACGGTGCGGAAAGAACAAAGGAGCACATCGTCCGCTTCGAGCGAACGATGGCCAGATATCACGAGTACCGGCGTGAATTATTGGGCGATACTGACTTCACGCTCTTCGTTGAAACTGTCACCCTGGGGCAGATGAACGACTTCAGGGAGTACGTCGCCAACGAGTATCTGCTCCGCCAGGAGTATCCTGACTTTTATATTCCCCGTATGCTCATCAACCACAAGCCCAAGCCTCTCTCCAACACGACCGTCATCAATATCATGAACCTTTTCTGCACGTTCCTGCACTGGTGTAAGAGAATGAAGTATTCCGACAACGAAGTATATGCTGTCTATGGATGCAAGGAGCCGACCTACGGCGACCCGTTCTACCTCACATCGGAAGAGAGGAATATCCTGTACGACGCGGACCTGAGCGACTGCCCGAAACTGGCTGTCATCCGGGACATATTTGTATTCCACTGTTATGTCGGTTGCCGTGTCGGTGATCTCTACAGGATGACTAAGGAGAACATCAAGGACGGTTTTCTGGAGTATATGCCTCAAAAGACAAAGAAGTGCCAGGCGAAAACCGTCAGGGTCCCATTGCATGAAAAGGCGGTCAGAATACTGGAACGCTATAGCGGGAATACCGGCAAGCTGCTTCCCTTCAAGCCCATCAACACTTACAATCTGGGTATACGGGAACTGCTGAAACATTGTGGCATTGACCGCGTGGTCACCATTCTTGACACGCACGGCTACAATACCGTGCAGAAACCCTTGTACGAGGTGGCCAGCAGCCACACGGCACGCAAGACTTTTGTAGGTAACCTGTACCGGCAGGTTCCGGACCCCAACCTGATAGCCTCCATGTCAGGCCACGTGGAAGGCAGCAGGGCCTTCCGGCGTTACCGGACGATAGATGATGACATGAAACGAAAACTTGTGGAAATGATAAACTGAGGAGGATATATACATGAAAGTAACAGCATTTATCAGAAAAACATCGGCGAAAAACAACGTGACGGATCTTGCCCGGGTCTATTTCCGTGTCCGGGATATCGGTGGTGTGGACATAAAGGCCGCGAGCGAGCTGTCCATCAACCCGAACCATTGGAGTCCGGAGAGACAAGGCTACAAACCACGTGTGGCTCTTGTCTCGGAAGAGAAGAAGAACGCTTTCGACAGGGATATCCAGCAAATTACCCACCTGATTACCAGGGAATACATCCGTGGAGTTGACGGAAACTGGCTCAAGGGACTGATAGAAGAATACCATCACCCCAACATCAATGCAAGGGGCGGCAACAAGGCAGAGGAATACCTGTTGTCATACCAGATACAAAAATATGTTGACGAGACCCCACTCGCGTTCGAGAGCCGGAAACATCATCTTGACAATCTCAACAAGGTACTCCGTTACGAGCGTTTCCACCATGAGGTCATGCACCAGAGGGGCTTCCATCTTTGCATTGACTCCATCACGGCAGAAGACATAAGGGATTTCAAATTCTGGCTGCAGGAGGAGCACAAATACGTTGACATGTATCCCGTGTTTTACCAGAACGAGGTCCGCCGTAATGTCGAGCAGGTACGTTCCGAGAACAGCATGTCGGGAAGCCTGTACCGCATACGCACCGTCATCAAATGGTGCATCAAGCGTGGCCTTACACGAAATAATCCTTTCGACCAGTACCAGATCGCGCAGCCCATGTACGGAGACCCGTTCTACCTGACGCTTGAAGAACGGGATAAGGTGTACTATGCCGACTTAAGCGGCATGGGGGCCAGCTATCCGGTCTATCGTGACATCTTCATGTTCCAGTGCCTGATCGGTTGCCGTGTCAGTGACCTGAACAGGCTGACCAAGGCGAATATCGTGGACGGTTGCGTGGAGTACATCCCCCAGAAAACCAAGCTGGAGCACGCGGGCACGGTACGGGTCCCTCTTAACCAAAAGGCCTTGGATATACTGGAAAGGTACAAGGACCTGGAAGAAGCGCTGCTCCCGAGATTCTCGCATTTCGGCTACAACAAGAAAATAAAGGAGATTCTCAAATACGTGGGAATCGACCGTATGGTCAGGGTGCTCGACCCGAAGACGCGCGAGGATGTGGCAAGACCATTGTACGAGGTGGCCACCACCCACACGGCGAGGAAGACTTTCATCGGGAACCTGTACAAGCAGGTCAAGGACCCGAACCTGATTGCCTCCATGTCCGGGCACTCTGAGGGTAGCCGTGCCTTTGCCCGGTACCGTAAGATAGACGATGAAATGAAGAAGGAGCTGGTAAACCTTCTGGATTGACCGTTTCTTTTTCCACCTATCCTTTTATATCCACCGATAATGCAATATGAATATGGACGAGCAGAAGTTGACATACGAACAATTCAAGGAGGATATTCTCCAGTGGAAGAACACGCACCGTGAAGAATACAACCGCTTCTCGCGCCTGATGACAAACGGTGACGAGAGGCAGTATCTTGCCATCTGCAAAGCCATATTCAGGCAACTCCCCGGCATCAGGCGGGAATGGGAATTGTCCTGGAACGATGACAGTACGGATGGCCTTGCAAATATAAACATGCAGTTCGCGGAGAACGCGGTACCCGGGCAGATCGTGGATCTGTACAGGAAACAGAGGGAGGAAAACAATCCTCTGCCCGACAACGTTCCGCCGGTCACATTCTGGGGCAGGATAAAATCCTTTTTTAGCGGCAAATCTTCCAAGCCGGGTGTCACCCTTTCGGCACCGCTCGTGTTGAGCTGGCTGTATTACGGAAAGAGCTTCGAGGCGATGGTCTCCATGATAGAGAAACAGATGAAGAACCCGAAAGCTGACAATGCAGACAGGCTGGGCTGTTCCCTTGTCGTCAAGCAGATAATAAACGTATCCATCAGGAACGGTTTCCGAACCCGGGCAGACTGGGACAGGTATTTTGCCATGAACAGCGCCATTGAAAAAGGCAATGTCGGCGAATGGGCCTTGCAGACCATCACGGCTGACATGGAAACCGATGAAGAAAGCAGGGATACGATTACACCCCGGACCGAAGACAGCGTCAGGGGACCTGTTTTACAACGCGTGGCCGGAAAGAAAAAAATCCAGGAACGGCCACTCGCCGATTATCTTAATCACGAGAACAAGGAAGTTGTATTACATCATATCCGCGACTTTATTTCCGTCAATACAAGTGCCATTCATCAGGCATTACCGTTCTATGTATTGAAGGAGCTCGGTCTGGTTGCCGGTATGCATACAGCCAAGGAGTACAGCATGGGGCTGACATTGCAGTTCACGGATTTGCCGTCATTGAAAAGCGAGAGCGCCATACGGCAGTCGGTCGGGTTCCTGAGAACGGCAAAACATGTGATCAAGGACGGCAAAGACCAAATGGCACCCCTGATAGAGAGTGACGAAAACCGGGAACTGTTCCAGAAATTGGCACAGGCTATCAGTAATATCCCAGGTACAGGCACGATGGCCATTGCAGAGAAATAAGGCTAATTATAACCTTTTCACGTTGTCACACGGACTTATATTGTCATGACAATTTAAGACAAATCATTATATATCAACCACTTTCAATTTACACATACATTTGCACCGTCAATCCTTTCCCGAGGGTTGGCGGTGCTTCTCTTTTATAAGCCATCGGAAGCGGGGCACCAGGGAACTTTTGAAGATGGTCATCACAAACTTCAAAATTGATATTTATGATTACCATAGAGAGTCTGGTCGAGCAAGGAGCGAACGTGAAACTGGAAGTCACTCCCGCTGACCTTAAAATGTTCGCTGAATCCATCGTGCAGCGTACCATCATGGCGCAACAGGAAGAACAGAGAGCCGCGATACTGCGTGAAGCGGAGGAGACTTATCTCAATACAAAACAGGTCCGTGAGTTGCTGAACGTGTGCGAGGGCACGCTCAACCTGTGGGCGAAACGAGGCTATCTCGTACCGGTCAAGGTCGGTAACAAGAACATGTATGCCAAATCTGATGTACGCCGGGTACAGACAGGCAACAAGTCCGAGAGTGTAACATCCTATTGCAAGATAAAAAATGTGTGATATGGCAACCGGCAGGCTTGAACTGTGTAACAGAATCCGCATGGAGGCGGAGGATATTGAAAGAACGGGATTCCCGCTAGAGGTTCTGCCTCAGGCCGTGCAGTCTGTCATACTCGATATGGCCACATACGAGAACTACAAGATCGAGTTTATCGCGACGGCTATGTTGTCGGCTGTATCTGCGGCCTTGGGAGGCGCATACCGTATCCGCATCAAAGGAGACTGGCAGAGCAGCGGAGCGTTGTACGTCATTCTGGTAGGCAGGCCCGGACTGGGCAAGACCCCACCGCTGGAGGCCGCATATCGCCCGATCCGAAAACGTGACTATGCCCTTTTCAAGGTTTACGAGGCAGAACTGGAAGCATGGAAAGCCGCGGGAGAAAACGGGAAGAGACCTATCCTGAAACGTACTGTAGTCTCTGATTTCACTCCCGAGTCGCTTTTACTGACCCACCACCACAACCCGAGAAGCGTGGTCATTCTGGTGGACGAGATCATGGGCATGTTCAATTCCGCCAACCGTTACACGAACGGGCAGCTCATAGAACAGCTTCTGACCGCATGGAGTGGCGGGGCTTTGGATGTTACCAGGGTAAACTCCCCTGTTCCTGTACACATCGAGCATCCATGTATAAATATAATCGGGACCACGCAGACCAAGCGTGTACACGAGCTTCTGAAAAAAGGTTTCGAGGAAAACGGGCTGCTTGACCGTATCCTGTTCGTGATGCCCAAATCCCCCAAACTGTCATCCTGGAAAAACCGGGATGACGATGGGGAAAGGACATCCCTGGCTGCAGTCCGTTGGGAGAATATATTGAACAAGGTCCTTGCATTGGACTATGACACCGAAGCGGAAGAAAAAATACCCCATGTGCTGTCCATGGACAGGGAGGCCAGGGAATACTTCTTCTCCTGGTGGAACAGGAAAGTGGAGCGTATCAACCGGATAGAGGATGATGCCGAGGTGGACAGTCGGGAAATGAAACATCCGGCTCATGTAGCCCGTCTAGCATTGATAAATCAGGTTATGCGCTACGCGTCCGGTGAAAGTCACCTGCAGTTTATAGACGTATCATCGGTGAAAGCCGGCATACGGCTGAACGACTATTTTGAGGAATCATACACGCGTATCCGTTCTTTCGTGGCGAATGACATCTGTGAAGATCCTCCAAAGATGTTACTGTCGATGTTGCCTGATACCTTTGACACAAAAACAGCAATAACCGTTGGAAAGGAACGGCAGTGCGTCAGCGAGCGGACTGTCATGAACTACCTGAAGGAGTTATGCCGCAGCAGGCTTCTCCGGAAATCAAAAGCCGGACATTACGAGAAAATCATGTATGATAAATTTGAAAAATCCAATGAAAACAATGATGAATTATCCCCACGAAACTGCAACGGATGATCCGTTGTTGCAGCCTGCAGTCTTTGCAGTTTTGCAGTTTCGAGGACTGAAAAGGGGAAATTCCTGCAGGACTGCAAAAACTGCAAACTGCAAATGGTGGTATTCATTTGCAGAAACACATAACCGACAACATTATGAACGAATATAGATTCCATCTTCAAAAATACAAACCGGGCAGCAAGACCGTCTGTCCGGGGTGCGGAAGGAAGTTCTGCTTTACCCGTTATATCGACGAGGCGGGAGAGATTTCTTTCCCGGGATACGTGGGTAAATGCGACCACATCAACAGTTGTGGCTATCACTATTCCCCGAAAGAATACTTCCGGGACAATCCGTCAGCAAGGGAAACATCGGCTGGCCATAAAATGAACGGCTGTGAATTTGCGACAGTAAAGTATGTAGCAAAACAACCGCCAACAGAACAAGAGCTGGAGATTTCTTATCTTCCCTATGATTGGGTGGAGCAATCCATGCGCGGGTACGACATCAACCCTTTGTACCGTTACTTCACCAAAGTGGCGGGAAAGAAGGAAGCCGGCAGGTTGTTCCATGTTTACAAAGTCGGCACGTCAAGGATGTGGAACGGTTCGACCGTGTTCTGGCAGATAGATGTCAGGGGTAACGTGCGTGCAGGCAAGATTATGGGCTACGATGCCGAAACCGGGCACCGGATTAAAGAGCCTTTCAAGCAAGTCAACTGGGTCCATTCTGTAAGAAAAGTGCCGGATTTCCACATGAAGCAGTGCCTGTTCGGTGAGCATCTGCTTTCGGACACTTCCGCTACCATGTCAGCCAAGCCTGTAGCCATTGTCGAAAGCGAGAAGACGGCACTGGTTGCCGCCCTGTTCATCCCTGATTTTGTATGGCTTGCCACCGGGGGAATGCACGGCTGTTTCAACAGCGAGGCCATGCAGGTATTGAAAGAACGAGAAGTGATCCTTTTCCCCGATCTCAAGGCAACCGACGAATGGCGGCAACGACTGTCGATGCTGGAGACTATCTGCAGGCGTGTCACCTGTTCCGACCTGCTGGAAAAGATGGCGACCGATGAACAGCGTAGTTTGGGACTGGACATCGCCGACTTCCTGCTGATGGAGGACACGCCACAGATGATTCTCGCGAGGATGATACAACGCAATCCTGCGTTGCAGACCTTCATCGACACCTTCGGACTCGAACTGGTGGATGCAGAAAAAATGGAATGAAGGAGAATCAATGGACAGCTCGCTGTCCCGTGAAAATGGGGTTGTAAAATCCCGTAGCTTATTAGGGCATTTTCACCGTCTCCGCTTCGCGTCCGGCAGTAAAAAAGCCCATAAGCCGGGGAACTCCTCAGGCTCCCGAGTGTGCCTCCGGCTGTCTGACGGGATTTTACAACAAGAATAACAATAAAATAACGAATAGATATGAGTAATACACAATACGCAGTCTGCCACCTGCAGCGTGGCAGCGGCAATGACAGTGGAATGTCATGCCATATAGAAAGAAAGGATGCCAAGGGAAAGATTTATGTGCCGGTTAATGCCGATGCGGACCGGACACATTTCAACCGTGAGTTGGTCAGATTTCCCGATGGCGTGTCCAATCGCACCGAGGCGATACAGCACCGCATCGAGACCGCCGGGCTGCGTCGCAAAGTCAGCAAGAACCAGACAAAAGCAATACGTGTAATGCTGACCGGAACGCATGAGCAGATGATGAGAATTGCCAATGACGGCAAACTGGACAGTTGGATCGATGCCAATCTCAAATGGCTAAAGGAGACCTTTGGTGATGACAACCTTGTGTCCTGCGTGCTGCACATGGACGAGAAGACCCCGCACCTGCACGCTACAGTCGTGCCCATAGTAACCGGTGAGCGTATCCGCAGGAAGCGGGAGGGCGAAAAGAAATATGAAACGAAGTCCGGACCACGTCTGTCGGCGGACGATGTGATGCGTCGTACTAAATTGCATGAATATCAGAACAGCTATGCCAAGGCCATGAAACCGTTCGGGTTGCAGCGTGGAATTGTCGGCTCTACCGCCAAGCATCAGACAAACTCGGAATATTACAGGCAGCAGTTAATCCAGTATGAAGAGGATATAGCCAAGTTACAGGCCGATGTGGAGAAGGCGCAAGAAGGAAGGAACACTATCCTCGCGTGGTTCGGCAAGGGAGACCTTGCCAAGACAAAGAAGGAACTGGCAGACAAGGACAGGCTGATTGCCGAACTCAATAAACAGATTGATGAACTTCAGGCAGAAAAGGTACGGTTGCAGGAACAACATAAATCAGAAATCGGAAAACTGCGAAACGGCTATCAAAAAGAAATAGACAAAGCCATTCATCAGGCGGAAGCGGCAGAACGGCAGTTCAAGGAGAAGGATGCAATCATAGATAGACAGAGGAAGCAGATAAGTTTGCTTGACCGCAAGGCCAATCCCCAACGTTACAGCCTCTCGTCCGGTGCCGAGCTTGTACGTATCAATGTCTCAAACTATAGGAATCCGTCGCTTCACATCTGGACACGGGTCGGTGATGAGCTTTTTGAGGACACCAAGTTCCAAATAGACTATGATGTGGCCCAAAGACATTTCAACGGTCAGACCACGGACGAGGAGTTTGTCAATGCTGTGTTCGAACCGCAGGAGCAGGTAAGCGGTAAGCAGGCGGAACTATTGGGTGCTGCGTTTACCCTTGCAGCCGGAGGCCCGGCACAGCCCCATGTCGGCACTGGTGCTGGCAGTTCGTCTTCCGACCTTCCGTGGGGTGAACAGAAAAACAGGTCAAAACGAAGTAAATAACAGCAAAGAGGCTGTCGCAAACTATTCTATATTGATGCAGCCTCTTTGCCTTTCCATATGTTCTCTATATCAATTGTTTCATTTGCTGGACGAAATCCGGCTTCTATCTTGCCTATTTGTACAACAAGTGGCATTTCAGCAAGTTGACCTGCAATTACACAAACCCCAGTTGATAAAATCGGCAATGATTCAACTGAAACTTTATCTAGATATGAAATTGTATTGTTCACTTGTTGTATGTCCTTTTCATTAACAAGCCGATGTATAAAATAATTATGCAATTGCGATATTATGGTAGAAGAAATATCCGACGGACGTTGGCTGGCAATAGTCATGAATACTCCGAATTTTCGACCCTCTTTAATAATCTCTTCAAAAACCTCTAGTCTATAATCTTTCCACTCTTCACTTTCACGTGTTGATTGATAAGACAATATATTATGCGCTTCATCTACTATTAAATTTAAATATTTTTGAGCCTTCCCCGCTTTTTTATGTTCATTATATAGTTTATTAGTCAACAATAATGGAATACGTTTCTTTGTGTCAGTATTTACATCGCTTAAATCAATAATTACAACATTAGAATCGCCCCAAAAATCACCCATGTCTTTTGAAGAATTAAATATGCGAGAAATGTCTGATTCTGATTGACGAAGTTTATGAATTGCAGGAGCAATGTGTTCATTTAATGCTCTGTTTGCTAACACATCATATATCATTCGCATATACATTATACATATAAAGTTATGAATAAAACTTTCTGTAAACCCAAATTGATCTACATGCATGTATATACTTCGCGTTTCTATTTGATCCGGATGGTCTTGCAAATTGATAAATTGGTTATTTGAATCATAAAAAAAATAACAACTACTATTGTTGTGATAATGAAAATCCGTTTTTAATCCAATATCTACCCCATCATCATCGTATTTGGGAGGAAGTATCTCTGCCACATAATCAAGGAGTAATTCACTTTTGACCTTATCAGACATTATCAATATATCCTTGATTTGCTTTTTCAAAAAATTCCGAAATTTGTTTTCGTCCTTATCAATCTTCTTATACAAATCAATACTTCTCGCAATGAAAGGTCGTTGCGTCTTTTCGGTTGCATTAGAGAATATACTCAATAGATTAATATCCAAGAAATCATCATCTGCTAAAGGGATTTTATCTCCATTATCTTTTCTTGTGTTCAATTTATATACTTTTTTGTCAGAATCCGAGATAATACTATTATGGGAAGAATACTCTCCATTAAAATCAAAAAATAAAAATTGAGCATTCTCTTTAAATGCGCTATTTCCAGAATAATGAGTAAAAAGCTGTCTATAAATTTTAGCCAATGTATATGACTTGCCTGAGCCTGTATTGCCGAATATTCCGATATGACTGGAAAAAAGTTTCCCAATTCCAAGATTTACAGGAACAAGTGAATCATTTGCAAGATGACCTACCTCAATAGTTTCTTTGCCGGAGCCAGCGAATGTATGAATAAGATTAAATTCTTCATTTGTTAAAAGATGGCATTCGTTGTCTATTAATGGCAATTCATTAACTCCACGACGGAAAATTTGGTTGTCAATAAAGCCAATTAACTTGACAATCAATATCCTATTTATGGAATCTTCCGCTGAAATCAATACTTTATCTTCCTGTTTACTCTCATCAATATATTCTGATTCTACTTTTCCAATAATCGGAGTGTAGCCTTTGAGAATTTTTACATAGCTTCCTACAGAAACATTTTTTATCAGTGTTCCTTTGTAAATCAGATGGGAAGAATTTTTATTGTGATCTACACGAATCTTGACCTCACGCCCATTTACAGAATATACTACTCCAACTCTAAATACTGAGTTATGTATCCCTATATGTTTGTTATTCATAACTTGCGTGGATTGTTTTATTGATATATTCGAAAATCTTATTAATTGCGTTCATATCTAAATGCTCAATATCACAGACTATGTCATTATAGTCATCATCCACATTCAATTCTCTCATTTTGGTTGGCGTAATGATAAGAATATTGTTATTGACACAAGTAGAATCAATGCCTATATTCTTTTTTAATGACTTCTCTTCTTCATCACAATACGCAAAAATAATCACTTTTAAAGTTGGATTATTTTCTGCCGAACGTCTTGTAAGTGTTGCAATATGTTCATCAGCAAATGAAAAGCCTACAACAAAAAGGACTGAATTCTCTTTTTCCAACGCATTGGAATATAATCGCATTAATTCGTAGAAATGATAATCAAGTACCGTTTCTGCAAATTTTTTCTTTGTCGGATTGATTATTATAAATTTTTTATACGCAGTGATGAAATTATCATATTCGGAAGCATCATATGATAATTCAAGTCCTTCTGCATCTTCTATAATTTGTTCATATGTTTTTTCTGTTTTTCTTTTTTCCGACTCAATAAACAGATTGACAAATTTATCATCTCCCAATTTTTTTATTTCATCATCTACATAACAGTACCAAAAACGTTCATGCACTATATGATTATCCCGATCACTCCAATTGATAGAACCATGTATTTTAAGCAAATTAAATACTGGGACTTCAGAAGTATGCTGAAAATGTATACTTGTCTGCATTATAGATTTCATAAAATTGGCTTCGTCATAGATTGGATCAATACTTCCTCTAAAACCATCATTCAACTCTACACCCAATCCACTTGCAGCATCTTCAATCATTAAATCGATGTTTGTCGTAAATATATTTAATTGTTTATTGAGAATGCGAGAATGTCTTTTGTTTAATAAGTTATTCCATGTAATCAGATAGTTTTGATAATTGCTTTTCGTTTCACAATAATCAGATCCGTATCCGAAAAATCTATTGGGTGCAATAACAGAATCATAAAATGCTTTGTATATAGATGCTTCTGCAATTTTATATTTAGGCTCAGGATGAGAATGCATATCATCATTTAACCTAGTGAGTAATTTTTCTATAGAACCCAAAGTCGCAAGATATGGACGTGAAGCTCCTGAACCAATTAAGAAATTGATATTTGCAGATTGGATATAATATGTTAGTTCCTTGATATTCATATTTAATAACTTCCATTTATATTATTCATGTTTCTTATAATTCTCCACCTGTTCCAAAACTTTCTGGAATACTTCCTCGTCCCACTGGGGTGGGTAACCATCTTTGTAAAGAAGGAAAGTAAGCTGGCTGGCGAGTTTGCTTTTGAGGTTGTCGTTGTTCAACCAATCGGCATAAATGGCGGTGTCATCTATCAGTGCTTTGATTTTCTTGGCCAACTCAATACAACGATCATCTGCATACTCAAAGCCATGTTTGTCCCGTACTTCAACAAGGACATCAAAGAATGCCTTTTCCTCGAATGTGATGCCCAATACCTTGAACTTTTCACTATCTGTTTTAAGTTCTTTCAGGATATCCAGTAGTTTGTTAGAAAGTCCGTTGATTTTATATGAGACAATGTCATATACATCATTTACAACGTTCTGAGTCACATCGTTGGTAAATGTCAGCTTATCTCGCGTATTATAAGCGTCGATTGTCTTTTCAAGCATTTTCTGGAAATGTTCGGCCTGTATCTTGTTTGTCCGGCTGTATGCTCTGATGGCTTTTGCTACGAGTTTGCAGAGAATCTGAAACTTGGTGAACGGCATCTTTATCTCTTCCACCTCTTTGGTGAATGAGTCGCTGAAAATATTTTCTTCAACACCTTCGTTCATAACCCTCTCCACACCACTGGCGAGGATAGCCTCTTGGACCATCTGTTCCACATGCCGGTTCATACTTTCCGTATCATGCTCGGTAGCAGTCATTTTGTTGACGTATGAACAGATCCCCATGAAGCACTGGCTCCATGCAATCTCCTCATCAGTCAGGATTCCAGCCGGATTACAGATGTTGTATGCCGAGCGCAACCGTTTGACGTGTTCTTTGAATAGTTTGAGGAATGACACCTCTCCTTTCCGCTCCACACTGTTGGCAAGGATATATTCGGCTGCTTCCTGAATAAACTGAAGACGGGCAAGGTCGTTATCACCGAAGAAACGGTCAAACACCAGCCCCGACAGTCTCTCTTGCAGCAGTTGCAATTCGTTTTTCAGCACTTCATGAGCTGCTTCCAAATCTTCTTGTGGCCCGACATCTCCGCCGTATTTTTTCATAGCCTTCTTCATCTCCTCACGAATACCGATATAGTCGATGATAAAGCCAAATTCCTTGGTCCCATATCGGCGGTTCACTCGCGATATGGTCTGTATCAACGTGTGCTTCGACAGCGGTTTGTCGTTGTAAAGCATGGTCAGGCAAGGCACATCAAATCCTGTAATCCACATATCTACATTGATGGAGATATGGAAATTGGATTTCTCCGACTTGAACTCTGTATCGAGAAATTTCCGATACTCCTTGTCTCCAAGCAGATTGTACAGTTCCTTTTCATCGTCCTTGTCGCGGGTCATGACCATATTAACAAAAGCGATGTCATTGAGTTTGGCCTTTTCATCTGCCGTCAATACAAGTTCGTTCAGAGCCTTTTTCTTCTCGAACCAATCGGGTTGCAGTTCCCGCATGATTTTATACAACCGGAACGCTATTGTGCGGTCGGCGCAGGTAATCATCGCTTTTTGCAGACGGTCGGTTGTTTCTGTTCGGCGTTTGTAGTCATCGATAATGTCCTTAGCAACCCGGCGCAACACATCTTCATCGCCGATAATTACCTCCATGCTCGACATGGCGGCTTTGCTCTTGGCAATATCTTCAGGCGTAGCCCCTTCGTCCGCACAGATCCGGTAGTATTCCTCAACCTTCTCGGCTTGCTCCTTGTTCAAGAAAACACGCGCCAGTCGGGGATCGTATTTGATAGGTACGGTGATGCCGTCATCTTCCGACTCCTTCATCGTGTATTGATCTACGACATCTCCAAATACATGTATGGTCTCGTCGATGGGTGTTCCGGTAAAGCCCACATATGTGGCGTTAGGCAAGGCATCACGCAGGTATTTGGCAAATCCGTATGTAATTTTTGCCCCTATTTTCCCGGTGTCGCCTTCTGTCTGTATCGACAGTTTCGACCCGAGGTTGTTTTGAGAACGGTGCGCCTCGTCGCTCAGACAAATCACATTGGAACGCTCCGTAAGCAATCCAGTGGACTCTGCAAATTTCTGGATCGTGGTAATATAGACCCCGCCGGTCTTGCGCATACTCATCTCTTCGGCAAGTTCCTTGCGGGTCTCAAATACCTTTACGGCCTCGTCTTCAAGGTAGCGTTTCGAGCGGCAGAACAGTTTTCCGCTCTGAGTCTCCAAATCTTCCCGATCAACGATAATAAGGATTGTTGGACTACCCAGTTGCTCTCGGCAACGCAGTGCCAACTGGCGAGCAAGGAACAGCATGGTATAGGTCTTTCCACACCCGGTGGCGCCGAAATAGGTGCCCCCCTTACCATCGCCGCCAACAGAGCGCAAATGGGAGAGGATATGGTCTCGTAACTTACGAGTGGCAAAGAATTGTGGATAGCGGCACACAACTTCGGTCGTGTCATCCTCTTTCGTCGGATCGGGGAAATAGACATAGTCGCGCAGGATCTCCAAGATACGTTCCGGCGAAAGCGCTCCGCGAACAAGGGTCCGAAGCGTATCAAGCCCCTTGCCGGCTTTGTCTTCATTGTCGATTTTCTTCCATTCGTAGAAAAATTCGAATGGCGTGTAGGGCGTTCCCAGTTTGTTCTTCGCCCCGTCGCTGATAACCGCCAGTGCACAATATTTCAGCAAGGCCGGTATATCCCGCATATAGCGAGTACAAATCTGCGTGTAGGCATCGCGTATGGTGGCATTCTGCTTGGTCGGGTTTTTGAGTTCGACGATGCAGACCGGTATGCCGTTTACAAAAAGCAGAATGTCGGGCCGACGGTTCTCACGGCCTTGTTCCATGACAAATTGGTTGACGCAACGGAAAATATTATGGTCAGGATGCTCGAAGTCGATGTATTGCAAGCGGAACGGATTCCCCCTGCCATCGCTGTATGTAAAATCGTATCCATCCCGATAGAGCAGGAATGTGTTTTGCAGAGCATAATAATCGTTCTGGCCGCCTGTGTTCCGCAGATTGGCGACAATGCCGTCCATTTCAGAAGCGGTCAGTCGTTTGTCCTTGTACTGAGCGGCAAGAAATGTCCGCAGGTCTTCTTCAATAAGCGGGTCGGTATATTTCCGGTGAATGTCATCGCCGAACGTATATTGCCAATGCGACTCACGGAGAAGTTCAATAGTCGCCTCCTCAAACTGGCTTTCATAATATTTCCCTTTGCCTGCCATAATCGCTGCGATTTAAGAATGTATAACGTGTTGAAGCAATGCCGGGCACACTTCACGCGAAAGCCGGTCAGCTTCTTCGGCTATCTGCTTGGCCTCATTGGCACACTTGTAGATATTGACAATAGCCTGCTGAACCTCAATAGATGGTAGAGGTATGGCAAAACGTGTCATATCTTCCCAAGTAAATGTCTCTCGAGCACTTCCCCATGAATTAAAACGAGCATAACGATCAGTCTCTGTTCTTCGGAATATTAAATGTAAATAATCTGCCAACAGATACTTTTCATCTGTTTCAAATACTTCATTTACCGAAGTGACAACAATCGGAAAACCTAAATGATTGATAGCCGCACAAAGACATTTTTCGTTTCCTGTCGTTTGAACAAAACTTATTTGATTTTCTCTTACTATTTTATAGTTTGAAAGGTTGTTTTTATCGACCTTAGCATTCGTTGCATTAAAGTTTTTTGATACAGAAACACTCCTAACTTCTTTAATTTTATTGTCTGTGTTTCTTTCATCTATGCGATGAATATATGGCCCGATTTCTTGCATCGGATATTTGTGTTTCAGTTCTTGGATATAGCTTTGGCAGAGTTGCATAAGCGGAGCTGCCTTAGCTTCGTTTTGCTCTTTAATTTCCCGGAATGCTCGCCATGCGTTCACCACTTTCTGCTGTTCGGCAACAGATGGAAGAGGAATCTCAATATCAAGGAAACGAGGCCAGTCCAAATTGGCTCGAACACTGGAATCACTAATAAACCAGCCATAACGGTCGCTTTCGTCTCTATTGAAATACATAAAAAAGTATTCCGGTAAAACGTCGTTCTCTTTATTTATGAAAAACGTCGTATATGCAGGCGAAATCAAAGCGGGTTGATCTTTGTCGTATAATCCAATTCGAATGCATATATCACGACCTGTTTGCATTCCACTAAATACAAACATCCCTTTGGAAACAATTTTGTATTTAGCAATATCAACGCCGTCTAGATTGGCAACCGTTGGCATAAATGTTTTATCCCTATTTATGCCAATAACAGGATAGTTACTACCTGCCGTATTTCTTTCATCACACTGCTCGATATAATCCCCGAGCCGGACCCATTTTACACCGCTGCATTCCATATCACTCCTCCTCTTTTTCGTGCTGTTCCATAAAGAAGCGTTTCTGCTGTTCGATTTCCCGACGCAGTTCTTCCTCAGTAGGCATGTATGTCATATACTTGGCAGCAAAAATCTGGTCGCTGTCATGTAACACTGAATATTTTGCTATGGTGTTGTCCGTATCTGTACAAAGCAACACGCCGATGGTCGGATTGTCATCATCTCCTTTAACCAAATCATCGTACATACGGATGTACATATCCAATTGTCCGATGTCCTGATGAGTCAGCTTATGGGTTTTTAGTTCAAAGATGACAAACCGCTTCATCTTGTAGTTATAAAATACAAGGTCGATGTAAAAATCAGCCGTATCGGTCACAATATGCTGTTGCCTTTCCACAAAAGCGAATCCACGTCCGAGTTCCATAATGAACTTTTCGAGATTGTCGATTAATGCCTGTTCCAGTTCCGATTCGGAATAGCTGGTGTCCCGACGGAAACCCATAAATTCGGCCACCATTGGATTCTTTATATATTCCAACGGATCTGTTTGACCGGCATAAGGTACTGGCAGAGTTGAACTCTCTCTTTGAGCCGCAAGCCGTCGTTCATAATATTGGGTGGAGATATTCCTGTCAAGATCATCTACGCTCCACATATCTTCAGCCGCTGTCTTAAGATACCATTCCCTTGCTTGCGTATTGCTGACGGAAAGAAGCCTGCGGACATGTGACCAGGTAAGATTTTGCACACGCGTGTGCAAAATTTCTACATCCTTGAATTCCAAATAGAACTTTCGGTAATATGCCAAGTTACGCTTACCATAGCCGGTTCCGTATTCAGCAGCAAGTCTGACAGCAAGAGCCGGAATAAGCTTTTGTCCGTATGCCGCCCTGCTTGCCCCCTGCTGTTCTTCTTCCACGATACGCCGTCCAATGTTCCAATAAGTCATAATGGCTATTTGACCAGTTGCGGCATAAGCTTGTTTCCGTCCTTGTTCTATGATGGTTCTGATGTCGGAAACGAAATTATCGGTTATTATGTCAGTCTGTTGTTTATTCTTTTCCATATCCCAAAATTTTGAAGGCATTCACGAGTTCGGCTTCATTAGCATCCCATCTTTTCTTAAGCTCGTCAAACTGATGGCTCATTTCGGTGAGGGCCGATTTATAATCAATTTCCGTATCGCGGTCGATAAACTCGATATATCTGGAGGGTACAAGCGAATATCCTTTCTGTTGGATTTCGTCACGATGAGCGGCATAGTATAACTCAGGCTCGGCATACTCGGCGAAATTTTCAGTCTGCCAATTGAAATAGATTTGGCAAACCCGGCTGATTTCTGTTTCTGTCAGGCGAACATATTTCTTTTCGTATATGTTGCTATTCCATGTGCGCAGGTCAATAAACAGAATCTCACCCGTTCGGTTACGTAGTTGTCTGCCATGCCAGGGGCCACCTTTCTTGTTGTTGTTCAGAATCCATAACGTAACAGATATATCGGTTGAATAGAACATGTTGCGCGGCAGAACGATGATAGCCTCGATTTTGTCGTTTTCAATCAACTGTTTACGTATTTCGAGCGTGTCGCTGTCGTCCAATGCCCCATTGGCTAGCAGGAATCCTGCAATTCCGTGATTGACATCCAGTTTGTTCAGGATATGGAGAATCCACGCATAGTTGGCATTGCTGGCCGGCGGAACGCCATAACCTTTCCAGCGGGGGTCCGTCTCAAATTCTCCATACTCGGCATATTTCTTCAAATTGAATGGCGGATTTGCCATGATGTAGTCGAATTTGAGGTCTTTATGCTGGTCGTCGGAGAAGGTAGATACCGCTTTGTCTCCCAAATGGTAGGATATACCGCGAATAGCCAGATTCATCTTTGCCAGACGATAGGTCGCCGGTTCGGATTCCTGCCCATACACGTTGACCGCTTTGGTGTTACCGCCATGTGCTTCAATGAACTTGGTTGCCTGCACGAACATACCGCCTGACCCACAGCAAGGGTCATAGACCGTACCGTCGAACGGCTCAATAAGTGAGGCGATAAGTTCTACGATAGAATGCGGCGTGTAGAACTCACCTTCCTCCTTGTCGGCGTTGATAGAGAAAGCCTGTAAAAAATATTCATATACACGTCCTATAAGGTCGTGATCGGTGAACTTCTTGGGATCTATCTTGTTAATCTCGTCCACCACGCTTTTCAAAACCCCCGGTTCAAGGGCCGTTTTCGTGAAAATCTGCTGCGGCAGGGCATTTTTCAGTTTAGGCTCATTGTCGTCCAACGTCTTTATGGCTGTATCGAAAGCGATGGCCATACCGGTAGGAGCCGTAAGAATAAGCTTGTCCCAGAACGTCTCATCTGTCAGGAAGACCACGCCGTCCTGCATATACTGATTGGGACGGGACAGCTGCATTTCAACAAAAGCCTCGTCGTGAATGCCTTGAACCTCCACAATCTCGTGCCTGATTTTATCCTTTTGCTGCTTGAACCGTTCCCCTATGAATTTCAAGAACACAAGAGTCAGCAATAAATCGCGCTTGTCGGTCATGGCAGCACGTCCTCTCAAACTGTTGCGACAGTTGAAAAGTATGGTTTCTAAGGTCTCCTCCTTTGTTATTTTTGTTTGTTTCTTGGCCATCGTATTTACTCTATTAGTTTGGTGTTTAACCTAAAAGCATTTGCATCAATCTCCATTTGGAAAATCTTAATGTCGGGATTCAGCTTTCGGGCAACACGGATTATTTTTGATTTTTCTTCGACATCCATATTGATTCCCAGATAAACGGATTCGAAACACTCTCCTCCAATTTCGGGGAATGCTCTTACTTCTTTCCAATCAATTGGACCTTTATCGTCATTTTGCCCTGGCAATAATGCCATATATGCGGGAGAAGGATTTAAAATAAACAATCTGACCTCTTGTTCATGTTCCCATGCCTTTGCTTTTGTAGATATTTGATAATGGAAAAAGTCTTTTGCATCCCTGAAATAATCGGGCTTCTCTACAATATCTATATATTGTACCTCCACTTCCGAGCAGCCGATCATGACATTGCCATATATACGAGAAAGATACTTTCTAACTTTCTCCATATCCAGACCGATGCAAATACCTTTATGCTTGCTGTAATAGCTCCACATCAAAATTGAATCATATATCTTAGAAAGACTACATATCCATGTCTCTTCTCTGGTTCTACGAAATGGATCTCTTCTCAATTCTTCAATTATTTCCGGAGTCCATCCTCCACATGCTTCTTTCGGAACATCGGAAAAATCAATTAACGAGGGATGGCAATCAAACGGGTCATTTAATTGCGTAGCGTTAGTGAATTGAAGATTGCCATAATGCAGCATCATCAACCCACCGTTAAAATCCAAGTACTTATATAGTTTTGCTTCTCCCATAAATTTATTCATTCAGTTCTCAGCAAGTCATCCACAGACACATCCAGAACTTTTGCTATTTGGATCAGCATCTCAACATTGGGCTGCGTTGTATTTGTAACCCATTTAGAAATTATGGCAGGATCCTTATCCAATTGTTCCGAGAGCCATTTATTGCTCTTGTTTTTCTCTGCGAGAACGACTTTGATTCGATTCAGTAATTTGCGCTCCATATTATTATATATCCATTACATAATTACAAAGATAAGTATATTTAGAGAATATAATTGACCAAGAAGGTTAAATGTTGCAATTCGCCACAAAAAAGTGAGCAAAACGTCAATTACGACTACGTATACTTCTTTTATCGACATTTCTATGTGTCAACTTCTATTTTTAGTATCATTGACTCTAATGACGATACTTGTCGATTACTTTTTATGGGAACTTTATGGTATCAAATCACAAATAATAGAACGTATTTGATTTGATAATTAAAAAAATATAGAATATCATTCGGTTCAAGTATGGAACTATGCTCAAGATAATCGGGATTATCGGCATAAATATAGATTAATGCACCTCCCTTAATTTTATCTATAATCGGCTTAGCCAATGCCTGCGGTACAGCCGGACATCCGAAGCTTCGTCCTAGACGTCCCGACCCCGCTATAACAGAAGGGTTGGAGTAAGCAGCTCCGTGCATTACGATAGCCCGTTCTTTCGCTTTATCATTGATATCTTTCTCAAGCCCCTCCAACACAAGGGAATAGCCGTTTTTCCCTTCATAAGTACCTTCCGTCATATAAAACCCCAACGAACTTTTAAGAGAACCGCTCACATTCGAAAAAGAAGTCGCATACTTTTCTCCGCTGTTTTTTCCATGCGACACATGAGAAACAAACAATAATTTTTTATTTCTCATATCCAAAACATAAAGCCGCTTCTCAGAAGACGGTTTCGAAAAATCTATCAACGTAATAATTTCCTTCTTCTTCCCTGTAATCCTGTTATAACCGGTCACAGCCTGCTCGAATGCTTTATAATCCACAACCCCTTCCAAACGCATTTCGGAAAAAAGCCGCATGCATGCAGAAACAGGTGTTTTCGCATTAAAAACCTCTATTTCCTTAACACAACCTATCGGGAACAAAAAAAACAGGATATATAAAAAAATTCTCCGCATAGAAAAAATCCTCACCTGCAAAGGTAAAAATAATTTCAGATTTTTATTTTTAATCAAAGACAAAAACGACTGTGTTCCCTACCGGAGCCCAATCGTATATAAATTTAGCATGTGAAGTCGCATTACGGACACACATATGCGACCTGGGTATCGTCCCCAACGTAGCACTATACTCGATTAACGTCGTATAAGGAGCGTTCACGGGAACTCCATGTATATATCCCCCATTGGTAAAACGGCTGGCATAAGGAGCGAAACCGCCTTTTTCCGTCGAACCGTCTACCAAGTAAATCATTTTTTCCTTTTTTTCCTGTATCAAAAAGATTCCCAACGGAGTTTCCTGCATATAAGGAGGCCTATGCACTCCCGTTGTAGCCGGATTCATACTTCTTATCAACCATTCGTTCCCTATTTTCTCCAACGTAGTAATATTTTGATTCGTCCGGTCTATAAATACGGCCTTATCGAACACTACCGTATCGGGCAATTCATGTACATATCGTTTCGGGGCCATCCATTCTCCTTTGAAATAAAGCGTTTCTATGTCGACAAAATCCGATGTGTCCTTTTTTTCCAATAACCGAACAAGCGTCCCGTCCCTTCCGTAACGTTCCGGAGAAACAAAATCTCCCATTTCGTATAAAGGTACAGATTGGTAACGCTCAATTCCCAGGCTATCTGCAACTCTTCCATATTCGTTTCTATTAAAACGTCTGATAAGAGCCGCCTCTCCCTGCCTGTTCCGGTAATTCTGCAAAACAGCCCACGAAGCCCTCAAAGACCTTATCGAATCTAAAAAAGCCAACCGTTCCTTAATCTTATCCCATTGAAAATACCTGACCGTATCCCCATACGGATATACCTCCTCCAGAGTATGCTTATCATAGAGCAACTCCTTCCTTATACGTACCTCTTCTAAAAAAGTCTTCTTTTTTAAATGACTCTCCAACTTAAGCGTATCCCCCGAAATACCGGATAATGCCTTTTTCGTTCCATTTTCCCTACAAGAAAATACCCCTCCCAAAAGAAACACTCCTATAATACCATATATAATTATTCTCATTCAATACATATGCTATATTTTTATACACTATCCTCCAATCAAAGAGCATGCATATTCTTTCAAAAAGCATAAAACCGTCGTTATAATCCGTCTTTCTGATCGTTCTTTATTGAATATATCTAAACAATCTTTTTTTACGACAAAATCGGTTTCCAAAAGTTATTTACCCTCGACGAAACGGGAATCCGACACCTCGGAAATATTATCATTTCCGTTTCCCAAAATATTTTTCCCAGCAGAAACTTTTTTCACAATCCATATACTCGCCTCATAAAGGCAATAAACAGGAACAGAAACCAACAACAAAGTAAAAATATCGGATGTAGGAGTAATTATCGCTGCAATAACAAGAATAACGACAACAGCATGTTTTCTGTATTTTTTCATAAAACCGGCTGTCAGGAAACCGAATTTCGCAAAAAAATAGGCTATAACAGGTAGTTCGAAAGTAATTCCCATCAATAACGACAACATCAGGAAAGTATCCATATAAGAGGCAATCGTAATCGTATTTATTACTTCTGGGCTAATCTGATATGTCGCCAGGAAACGAAAAGAAAGCGGAAAAATCAAGAAATAGTTAAGCAATACTCCGGCAAAAAAAAGCACAAAAGCATAACTTACCACCCTCCTCGAATATTTTTTTTCATTTGCGTACAATGCCGGAGAAATAAAACGAAACAACTGATATAAAATATAAGGAGAGGCTACGATAATCCCCGCATAAAGAGCCGTAGTCATATGGATTACAAACTGGGAAGTCAGCTGTGTACTTATTAAATCTACATGAAAATAAGAAGGGCACAAGGAAGGCATTTCCAAAACCGCAGCCAATGAACAAAAGAAACGATACGTTACAAAATCCGCATTATGAGGAGCCAAAACAATATCGAACAACACTCCTTTGTTCACAAAAGCTATAATCGTAAAGAGCACTACAACGATCAGAATCCGGAAAAAGACTTTCCGCAACTCATCCAAATGATCCCAAAACGTAGCTTCTTCAGAGCTCATTTCTTATCTGTTTCGTTTTCAGTTGTTTTTTTCTCTTCCGATACGGATTTTTCTTTATTTTCTTCCTCTCCCACTCCATTCATTCCATCCCTGAAACTTTTTACTCCACGCCCGATACCTCGCATCATCTCAGGAATTTTTCTTCCGCCGAAAAATAATAAAACGACCAACGCTATAAGAAGTATTTCCTGTCCGCCAAGCCCGAGCAACAGTAATGTCTTCATACCTTTTTCTTTAATTTTTCATAAAAACCGGCAATAGGGTTTCTTTCTTCCCTATATTCCGTTCCACCCAATCCCAAAATTATTTTATATTCTGGCAATCGCTTTCAATACGGCATATCCGGCAAATATCTGAATCAACATACCCGGAATTCCCATACGAAAATCCTGTACGGCAACGAAAAAGTCTTTCACAATCATCCATTCGATAGCCGTTCCTATAATTTGATAAAACAATACCGCCGCAAGAATCCCCACCCATGAAATTTTTCCGCTATAACGAGCGATATAAGCAGCTGCAACAGCCAATAACCCAGATTTTATCAATATAATAGGCAATACAGAAACCGCAGGCATCCCGAAACAAAAACTATTCACGAGCGGAGAAAGCATCGCTGTTAAAAGACCAACTTTCAGACCGTATTTATATGCTGCAACCAATGTAAAAAAATAAATCGGCAACAATATAATACCTCCGTTCGGAATCATATGGCACAACAGAGGAAATACAATATTACCCGCAACAAATAAAAAAGTAACCAAATAAGTTTTTAAATTGGTATAACCGAAAGAATAAAGTTTCGCACCCGTTTCCATAATAAACCGATTTAGATAACCATAATAATATATTTTCTCCCAACGAAGATAATAAAAATTAAAAATATTATAAATTTTTATCCGATAAACAGAAAATCCATGACAACAGAAAGCAAACAAATACATATTTTTTATTCAATAAAACTTTACCACCCGCCTCTATTTATTTTACACAAAACAATCGTAAGTTTTCCATAAATGCTATTCGAGAACTCGCTACTTTGCCCGCATGCATAGAGAATAATTGCAATCAATAACTTTCTCATAACCAAATGGCTGAAATCAGCTTAATTACAAATATAACAATAACGGGATAACCAATCTTTTGTTTATCCCGTTTATTCGACATTACTTTCTTCTCAATCAACGATAGGAAATTCGATGGTCTCGCTCTCCTCATTCCAATTCTCGATCGTAAAATCACCAGGATTTCCTTCCGGTAAAATTTTCCCGATAACGATATTTAAAGTAAGGCGCGTATTAGCCGACAAAGTAGAACTTATTTGTTTCGACAATTTATGTTCGGTTCCGTCTGCCAATGTAATCACCAATTCCAATGTAGGATTCGGAGCAGAAGGAAACAGCATAACCGTAGCATTACTCATTATCGTAGCATCTGTTGAACGTGATAACTCGAATTTTACGGTTTTGGTCATATTTTCCGCTTCAGCGGTATAAAAATTCATCTTTTCAGCAATATTGTTTATATACGCCATTACACTTGTGATATTAGAACTGAACACACTATTATCTTCCTGCCTTACAATCACTTTCAACCCGGCCGTTACACGCGTAAGAGAGGTCTGCAAATTTTCCGTTCCTACTTCAGCCGCTTTTACGGCATGTACCAAATCATAAACAGGAATATATGTACCATCCGAATTTGCACGCAGCGTAAAATAAAGTTGCGATAAATTTACATTACTGGTAATTCCCGGATGATTTATAGCAGGAGAATTATAAATAGGCTCATCGTATTTAGGCGTTCCCCAATATACCATATTATAAATACCTATCGGAAGATGAAGTTCCCTGTTATACTCACCGAAAACATTTCCATTTTCAATCATATAATATCCATTAAATACCGTAAGTTTCCCATTGATATAGTTACCATAATATACAGAAGAACCTGCATCACAAGGATATATCTCTAAAACACCGGTAAACGGATTCTGATTAAGCGGATCTGCTACCTGAACATTAATCTCTGGTGTAATTAAAGCCAAATCTGGTTGATCAGTATTTCCATTGTCGTTATTATCGTCTTTAGAACATGCCGTTAAAGCAACGACAAAGAGACAAAATGTGCCAATTAATAGTTTTTTCATAATTTT
>DVIX01000007.1 GCA_018710935.1 Candidatus Avirikenella pullistercoris
TTGATAAATAATATTAATTTGTCGTTATTTTTTCACTATTTTTATATGTAATTTGTAATAATAACTAAAATGAGTATCGATTTGTTAGTCGTTGGGAAAACGAATGTCGGGTTTGTCCAGGCAGGGATCGATGAATATTTTAAACGATTAAAAAAATATATAAAATTCGATATAATCGTGTTGCCGGATGTGAAGAATGTGTCTTCTGTCCAGCAACAGGTACAGAAAGAGGGCGAATTGATATTACAAGCGGTTTCTTCTTATGATTATGTTGTATTGTTGGATGAAAAAGGAACGCACCGCACTTCGGAAGAATTTGCTGAATGGATGCAGCAAAGGGCTAATTTGAGTACAAAAAGAATTGCTTTTATTATAGGTGGGGCATTCGGTTTTTCACAAGATGTTTATGACAGGGTGAAAGAAAAGCATTCTCTGTCTAAAATGACTTTTTCACATCAAATGATTCGATTGCTGTTTATAGAACAGTTATACCGTGCATTTACAATAATCAGAGGGGAACCGTATCATCATAAATAATTAAATAAGCGTATTCATATAATTTATATAATATTGTATTACCTTGATAATGCGGATAAAAAAGGTTGATTTTAAACGATTGTACGTAAAAATTCATGGCCTAATTAGTAAATCGTGGCTTTTTCTGGGAATTGGGCTTTTACTATTTAACAGTCTATTTAATTATTTTTGGGAGGATAAGGTAAATCCTCGGGATAGAGAACGTATCGAGCATTCTATTGCGCTGATTCAGGATACTTATGCACAGGTGGCCGATATGTGGCTGGATACGGTATCGGTTATCGGAAAACAGGATATATGGGCGAAAGAATATCTATTCGAGCCTGTAAAACAATATAATTCGGCTATATTCCTCTTTGAGAATAACCGAATGGTTTTTTGGAGCAGGGCGCCGCAGGAAACGGATTCCGTATTGTGTCAGGTAAATGCAGAGCCTCGTTTTTCCCGTTTCGGCGATAAAATATCCATCCCTTTCATGAAGCAGGCGGGGACCCGGAAAGCGGTACTTATAATCGGCCTTTCCCGGTATTATCCGGATAAGTATGTGCCTTCCGATATCGGAGAAGAAAAACAGTTGGTAGATATAAGCAAGTACGAAATATTGCCTTATTCCATAGAAGGGGTCAATATTCATGATACTCATGGGGATTTCCTCTTTTCATTGATTCCTCGGCATGAGATACATAACTTACGCATTCCTGATTATTTAGGATGGTTGGGATTTTTTCTTTTATGTTACGGGTTAACGGTATATGCAGTCAGAAATTCTACAGAAAAAAATGTATGGAGTTTTTCCCTGAGTGTGTTTTTTACGGTTATTTTATTGCGTGTCATATCGGTTTGCCTGAATTTGCCTGTCACGGGAGGGTATTTATTTGATGATTATTATCCGTTAAATAAGGTTATTTTATCTCGGGGAGCCGAATATTTATCCGTAGGAAACATATTGGTCGATGCCATATTGACATTGATGATGATGCTTATGTTATTCCGACTTCGGAATAAGATACGTCTGAGGTTGAAACATCGTGGTAAATTATATAAGCAGGGGTATTTGGTATTTTGTAGTTTGGTATATGTCTGTTTTGTTATTTGGCAATATTGTGTGTTTTTGCTGCTTATCGTTTCAGGCTATTCGGAAGATACGACGTACGAAATATTTACTTTCGGGTTGGACACATTGGTAATATATGTGATTGTTATCGTACTGATTACAGCTTATATAACTTTCCGTACATTCCTTTTTTCCATACTTAAAAAACAGGAGTTGGTCATTGTAGAAATTGGCAGTCTATTAGCAATCAGTACTGTAATATTTATATTTTATGAGCCTCTTGGCAGCCTCGCTTATATCCTGTGGGGATTTTCTTGTATAATTATGGTATTGAATATAAATGGGTTTATCTTTAAGAAACTCGGAGATTACCGTCTTTATATAGGGATAGTTTCCATATTGTTGACAGTACTCGTTTTTTATAGTAATATATCGAATCAGAACCGCAAACAAAAAGATATCGCATTACATATTCTTGAAAACGAACAATATACTAATAATAGTCTTTATGCCTATCTTTTGATGGATGAGAAGTTGCAAGAAGCGGTTTTGCGTTATTCTTATATTAAGGTCAGAGACGGGAAAGTGGTGGAATATAACGGAGATTATGTGTATGAACATTGGTTGCAGGTTCGTCCGGAATTTTCCGATGGATTTTATTATGGAAAACAATACAAACATTTTATATGTACATCCGCAGACGGCAGAGAAGTAGTAGTGGTGAGCAGGCCTATCTTCAAAATGGTGGATTTCTGTTCCATGCTTTTTTATATTTTCATTTTACTGTCTATCGGTGAGTTTATATTGTTTGGAGGATGGATTTATATTTCGGATATACAACATGCTCGGATAAGCCTTTATTCCCGTGTACGAATAGCTTTGATCGGAGTGGTGAGTTTTGCCGTGATTATAATTATGTGGGCGGTAATGCATTTTTTTATAGAAGAAAGGCATTCCCGCGAACGGAATATTTTATTCAATAAGTCGTATGCGATTAATACCGGGTATGAACAACGGTTATGCGTCCAGCCGGTCAATTCATCGCTGATACGGGCTTGGGCGGAAGAAAATGAAATAAAGTATCAGGTAAATATCAATATTTATGACTCCGAGGGGAAATTGATATGTAGTTCATCGCAAAAAGCGATTATCAATAAAATAGTGCCTTTACGTATTAATCCGACAGCATTGAAAGTATTTCGTGAGGGACAGGTTGCTTTTTTCCATGAAGAATATGTAGGGGCGAAAAAATGTAATTCCTATTATGCGAAATTGATTCATAAAGGAGGAGAAATCGTTTATTTAAATATTTTTTCACGTAATATTTCGGAACGGGCGGAAAATAATTCTCTGATAGTGAATATTCTCAATATATTCCTATTTATTTTGTTCGTATCGGTTATGATATCCATGATTTTGTATAAACAAATTATGAAATCTTTGAACTTGATTAAAGAGAGTATGCGGGATATCAGGTACCGGAGGAAGATAGATAATTCCAAGTACAAAGGGGGAACCGAAGTTGATGAGTTGATAACTCAGTATAATAATACCATAGCAGAGTTGGAAGCGACTTATAAGGAATTGGCGAAGACGGAACGGGAAGCCGCATGGAAAACGATGGCTCGCCAGATTGCCCATGAAATAAAGAATCCGTTGACT
This sequence comes from Candidatus Avirikenella pullistercoris, assembly GCA_018710935.1. Taxonomy (GTDB): domain Bacteria; phylum Bacteroidota; class Bacteroidia; order Bacteroidales; family Rikenellaceae; genus Avirikenella; species Avirikenella pullistercoris. The sequence goes on from DVIX01000007.1 coordinate 3,254, forward strand.
CCTATTAAATTGAAGGTGCAAATGATACAGCGTCGTAAGCGTAAAGGGGATCCGAATTGGGCGAATAATATAGACGATGCATTAGCTTTGATTCTTGAACAAATAGATATTCTTTCGAATATTGTTTCTGAGTTTTCCAGTTTTGCGAAAATGAATGAGAATGTTCCGAAACGTACCGATATGGATCAAATGATGAAAGATATCGCTGCATTTTATTCCGATTATTCAAATATAGAGGTGCGTTATGTAAAGGAAGTGGAAGGTGCGGTTTATGCAAATATAGATTATGAGAATTTCTGGAGGGTATTGACCAATCTGTTTGTAAATGCGATTTATGCGATAGGCGATCGTCCGGACGGTTTGATTGAACTTACTTTGAATGCGGGAGAAAAAGAAATTGAGATAGCGGTCAAAGATAACGGATGCGGAATTTCCGATAAGGATAAAGACAAAATTTTTACACTTAATTTTACGACAAAGAAATCGGGAAGCGGTATAGGATTGGCTATTTCTATGCAGATAGTCAAAAGTATGAAAGGTAAAATTTATTTTGAATCGACAGAAGGGGTAGGGACCGTATTTTACATTATATTGAATCGCTCGAATTAGTCAGGACGAAGAGTCTTGTTTGGGAAATAAATCGGCTGAAAAGAATTTTTTGGCCGATTTTTTTATATCTTTAAACCTGTTTGTGGAAAAATCTGCATATTTAAAACTTAAATAAATGAATTATGAATAGATTTGTAACATTATTGTTGGCATCGGTTGCGTTTGCTACGGTAGCTTCCGCGCAGCCTGTCACTCACTCTTCCAATTATACGGAGGAAGAAATGAGTATTATCAAAGCGTTGCGTCAGGTAAAAGATTCCGATATCGACGCATGGTGTAAGAAAATGGTCAGTGAAGAATTCAGAGGACGCCGTACTGGGGATATCGGTTTTGACCGGGCTGCTCAGTGGGCTGCCGACCATTTTAAAGAATGGGGTTTAAAGCCTTTCGGAGATAACGGAACTTACATGAACGTATTTGACCAACCGTATAATGAAGTGCTGGAAAGGGGAGCATTGAAAGGTTATTTCGTGCAAGGGAAAGATACGATTGTAAAAAATTATGAGTATTTAGTGGATTTCTTCCCTTCTGCTTTGTCCGGAAACGGTGAAGTTAAGGCCGAGGTGGTGTATGTAGGATATGGTATTACTGCCCCGGAATTGAATTACGATTCTTACAAAGGAGCGGATGTAAAAGGAAAAATAGTCCTTTGTGAATTGGCGGTTCCTTATACTGGCTCCAATAACGATACTTTGGAAATGTGGGCGAAACATTTGCCTACTGCAGAAAAAATAAAGAATGCGGTGGCTCACGGTGCTGCAGGTTTGTTGTATATCAATCCGGGTTCCAGCCCGGCTCCGGCGGTAGATGAAAAATTTCTGGCTTGTTATGTCAGTGAGAATGTAGCGAAAGATTTCTTGGCCGGCACTAAATATTCGTTGGAAAAATTGCGCGGCCTGAATGCACAGAATAAAGGTGTTGTAGTGTTTACAGGCAAGGAGGCTTCTTTGAGTGCCGTGACGAAATATTATGCCGATCGTAAAGGTGCCAATATAGTAGGTATTCTTGAAGGAACTGATCCACAGTTGAAGAATGAGTATATTATTGTCGGTGGGCATATCGACCACTTGGGATTGATGCCGGGATTGTTTCCGGGGGCATTGGATAATGCTTCGGGCAGCGCTATTGTAATGGGGGTTGCTAAATCGTTGGCTCAGAGTGGTGTTAAATTGAAAAGAAGTGTCGTTTTTATTCTTTTCGGTGCAGAAGAACTCGGTTTGTTAGGAGCTAAACATTATGTTGAAACAAAACCGATGAGTACGGATCAGATTGTTTGTTTGATTAATTTGGATATGTTGGGCAAAGGAGATGCTATACGGGCTTCGATGTCCGATCTGGCACCCAATCTTCCTGAACATTTTGTAAATTCTATTTCAAAATGGGTACACATGCCTGTAACGGCAACGGTTACACCATGGAAATACAGCGTGCGTCCGAGAACGGATGGAGCTGCTTTTGCAAATGCACGTATTCCTGCCGTTGAGTTCCGTTTGACATCTACCGGTCCTCGTGAAGCGATTTATTATCATCATCCGAACGATACAATGGCGCAACTCGATGTTACCGATATGAATAATGCTGTAAAAGCGTTAACAGTGGCTGTAATTGATATTGCTCAGAACTATCAGAAATAATGTAGAATTTTTTAAAATTAGAGAAATAAATAATTCTCTAATTATGTTTTAAAGAGAAGAATGCAAATTATAAGTGAAAGCTTTGAAAAGTTACCTAAATAATTTTTCAAAGCTTTCATTTATGTTAGGAAAGTTTAGTTGTTGGATTTATTATATATCTTAAATAATAGTAGTTGTTTATATTATGAAAATTAATGATATAATTATTGAAAATGTAAAAAGTTTTAGAGATAGAACTTGTTTCCATTTTTTAACAGACTTTAATATTTTGATTGGCCCTAATGGAAGTGGAAAAAGTAATTTTATGGATATTTTAAGTATTATTATCCGAAGATATTTTTTAAAGACTTATAAAATAGTAGAAAGTATATATGATAATAATATGATTGCGCAGACAATCCAAACAGACCTATTCCGAGAAAAAAAGTTGGAACTTCAATTGGAAAAATATATTGGACAAGAAAATGATGAATCAAAAATAGAAATTTCTTTCCTAGTTCAGGAACTTGATTTATGCAATATTCGTACAATCTTAAAAAAACAGACTTTGCTACAGGATATTTTAGAAAAAAAATATAGTTTTCAAAATCAACATCAATATATTCTTACTACTGTTTTTCATAATTTTAAGCAATGGCCTTCAAAAATAGAGGCTCTTAATGTCGATGATAAAGTTAAATTTACTATTTTAAATGGGAAATTGGATTTTGTTGAACATCCTGGTGCACAATTATTTCTTGAATATTTAAATTGTTATGAATTAATCCTTTTATTATCAAGAGATTTAGATTCATCAATTTCACTTACGACCCCTTATGTATATATGGGGCCAAATCGGATTGGGAATATAGGTGATTATCAAGTTAGTTTGGCAAATGCTAATCGTTTTGAAACTATGTATCAATGTATGTTAGGAACTTCCCGAAATGGGGGATCATTATTAGGAATGAGTACATTGCATTTTGCTCAAAAACATAGAATATATGAATCTGATTCAAAAGGATATCTTTTAAGATGGAATGAAGATCCAGAGGTGAAAAATGTATCTGAATTCCTTAAAGTTATTCATTATCAATGGGATATGCGTAATTTAAATCCTAATAATAATACATATGAGATTACTTTGATTGAAAATAATCAACGGGAGATACCATTAAGTCAAGCAAGTTCAGGAGAAAGAGAAATTATTAATTTTTTATTAGGAATTTATGCTCTTAATATTCGGGGAGGGGTCGTTATTATTGATGAACCAGAATTACATTTACATCCTCATTGGCAAAAATTACTTCTAAAGTTATTTAAGCGTTTTTCTGAAGAATTAAATACTCAATTTGTTATTTCAACGCATGCCCCTGCTTTTATTAGTGCAGAATCTTATGATCATATATTTCGAATCTATAAAGATAAAAATAAAGTAAGTAAGATTACTCCATTTCAAATTCAAAAAGATATCCCTATTAAAATTTTAAATCAAATTATCAATGGAACTAATAATGAACAAATGTTTTTTGCGGATTTGGTTCTTTTGGTAGAGGGTATCACTGATAAATTAATATTTCAGAATATTGTTACAATTGTTCAAAATGAAATACAAGATACACGAGTAGTTGAAGTTGTAGAAATAAAAGGAAAAACTAATAATGGATATTTTAGAACATTTTTAGATGCGTTAAATATTCCGAATTATTTTATTGCTGATTTAGACTATGTTTGTCAAACAGATGCGAATGAAGAAATAAAGGCTCTTTTATATCCTAAACCGTCTAAAATTATTAAAGATGTTGTATTAAATCCTAAAAGTAATGATGGGCAAAAATTGTATGATTTAATAGATAGAGCTATATGCAATAAAGATTTTGATGCACTTGCGATAGTTTGGGAAAATATTAAAGCTGCGAGAAGACAAATAAATTATGAGAATTTAAATTCGGAGAATAAAAATAAATTAGAAAAATATATTGACACATATAGTGAAAAAACAAAAACTTATATTTTGCCAAAAGGAGCTATTGAATCGTATCTTCCAAAAGGATTTAAAGGAAAGGATTTAACAAAAGTCCTTGAATTATTATACGAAAGAAAATATTCTCAAGAATGGCAGTCTACATCTATGTATGAGGATTTAAAAAAGCTCATTAAACAAATATTAATAAAATAATATATTGCTTTTAGGATAGCTATAAAGTTCGGAAATTTTTAGAAAATAAATTTTCTTTCGATTACATTCACCTTTCATTATATTTGCAGATATGAAACGTGTAGTTGTAGGCCTCTCAGGAGGTGTTGATTCCAGTGTTGCCGCATACCTTTTGAAAGAACAGGGATATGAGGTTGTAGGATTGTTTATGCGTAATTGGCACGATACGACCGGAACATTAGCCGGAGACTGCCCATGGTATGATGACCGTATGTTTGCAGAGCTGGTTGCAAAAAGATTGGATATTCCTTTTCATTATATAGATTTAAGCGAACAATACCGAAAACGAGTTGTCGATTATATGTTTAATGAATATGAACGGGGAAGAACGCCTAATCCGGATGTTTTGTGCAATAGGGAAATAAAATTCGACGCTTTTCTGAAAGCGGCTCTTGAATTGGGGGCGGATTATGTAGCGACCGGGCATTATTGCCGGAAAGAAGAGATTGAAAAAGACGGAAAAATTTATTATCGGTTATTGGCAGGTAGTGACAATAATAAAGATCAGAGTTATTTTTTATGTCAGCTTTCGCAGAAACAGTTGGAAAAGGCGCTGTTTCCGATAGGACATTTAGATAAGCCGGAAGTAAGGCGTATCGCGTCGGAACAGGGATTGGCTACAGCTCAACGGAAAGATTCTCAGGGAATCTGTTTTGTCGGGAAGGTGGATTTGCCGGTGTTTTTACAACAGAAATTAGCTGCAAAGAAAGGTGATACGATAGAAATTTCTGCTTTGTGGGAGGGGTATAGCCGGGAAAAGACCGATATGCGGCAGATGGCGGAACCGTTCGTTTATCGTCCGGAAGATGGAGTGAAGGTAGGGGAACATAATGGAGCCCATTTTTATACGATAGGGCAGAGGAAAGGTATTAACATAGGAGGAAAGCCGGAACCTTTGTTCGTTATAGGAACGGATGTGGAGCGGAATGTGCTTTATGTAGGGCAGTCGCAACATCATCCCGGATTATTCAGAGATGCTCTCTTTATGAAAAAAGAGGAGATCCATTGGATTCGCCCGGATTTAGCATTACAGCCCGGAGAGTCTAAACGGTTTTTGATAAGGATACGTTATCGTCAGCCGTTACAGGGAGGTGTGCTTTATATGGAAGAGAACGGCGGGTATATCTGCTTCGATAATCCGCAGCGAGGGGTTACGGCGGGACAGTTTGCTGCATGGTACGAAACGGACGGGGAACTGATCGGATCGGGTGTGATAGACCGGTAGCCGAAGGAGAAATTCCTGGACAGATAAAATGAATATTGTTGCACATGAAAAAGTTAGTGAATGGTTTTATTTTGCTGTTATTCCTTTTCGGAATACAGGAAGTCGTAGCTCAGACCACTTCTACGCAAGTGGAGTTTGCCGAAACACAATGGGATTTCGGTAAGATAAAAGAGGTGGATGGCGTTGTTTCGCATACTTTTACATTTAAAAATGTCAGTACGACTCCTTTTATTATCAATTTTGTTTCTGTTTCCTGCGGCTGCACTTCTCCGGAGTATAGTAAAGAGCCTGTGATGCCGGGTAAGACGGGGCAGATTACTATTCATTATGATCCGGCAGGACGTCCCGGATTTTTCAGTAAAGAGATTTATGTGTTGAGCAATAACCGAAAAAGTCAGAATATCATTACGATACAAGGTACGGTGGAGCCGCGTCCTCGTACGGTAGAAGATGATTATCCTGTCGTATTTCCGGACGGATTGCGTGCGACATCCAATTCGATTGCATTTAAGAATGTTCCGGCAGGTTACCGGCATACTATGGCGATTGGAGTTTATAATAATTCGGATAAGAATATTACGGTAAATACAGTTATGCCGCAAAGTGCCGGTGTGTCGGTTTATGCTTCTCCCGAGGTACTCGCTTCGAAAGCGAAAGGGCAGATATTGTTTACATATGATACTAAAAACAATGTCGGTTATGGACCGTTCAGTTATGATTTTAATATTACGGTCAATGGGAATAAAGTGTCCTCTCCTATAAGGGTACGGGGTGTGGTGATTCCTGATTTTTCAAAACTGACTTATCAGGAAAAGATGAATGCTCCGCGAGGAGATATGGATTCCCAGTTTCATTATTTCGGAGAGGTGGGGTTATCGGAAACATTGACACACAATTTTGAATTGGCAAATAATGGTAACCGGGATTTGATTATAGAGGCGGTGATTCCTTCCTCTTCAGAAGTTACTTGTACTTTACCGAAAAAAGTTCTGAAAAAGGGGGAAAAAGAAATAATTTCCGTTACTTTGCATCCGAAAAAGAGCGGACGTATCTCTCAGAATGTAATCATCGTTGTAAATGATCCGACGGATCCTGTAAAAGATATACGGGTAGTCGCGAACATAAGATAAAAGAGCCGAATATATAGAACGACCGGGTTATCCGGTAAATAAAAACGAAAGTATGTTTAAAATTTTAAAGAAAAAGGAGCTGGCAAAAAATATCTATTTGATGGATGTACATGCTCCCCGTGTTGCAGCTTCGGCGCATCCCGGACAGTTCGTAATCGTTAGGGTGGATGAAAGGGGAGAACGTGTCCCTTTGACTATTTGTGATTACGATACGAAGGAAGGAAGTGTTACGATTGTGGTGCAGGTTGTCGGAGCCTCTTCGCAGCGTATATGTGCATTGGAAGAAGGAGAAGGGCTGGCCGATTTCGTAGGCCCGTTAGGAAATCCGTCTGAATTCGTGTATGAGAATATAGAAGAGTTGAAACATAAGAAAATTATTTTTATTGCCGGAGGATTGGGAACGGCTCCTGTATATCCGCAGGTGAAATGGCTGAAAGAACATGGTATAGAGGCGGATGTAATTATCGGTGCTAAGAATAAGGATTTGTTGATATTGCAGGATGAGATGAAGGCGGTTGCAGGAGAGCTTTATATCGCTACCGATGATGGAAGCGAAGGATTTAAAGGAATGGTAACCGATTGCCTGCGAGACCTGATCGATAACCGGGAAAAACATTATGATTTGGTTATTGCGATAGGGCCGATGATTATGATGAAGTTCGTTGCATTGACGACGAAAGAGTATGGGATAAAGACAATCGTGAGTTTGAACAGTTTAATGGTAGATGGTACGGGAATGTGTGGAGCTTGCCGTGTTACAGTCGGAGGCAAGACCTATTTTACTTGTGTAGATGGTCCTGAATTCGATGCCCATGAGGTGGATTTCGACGAAGCGATGCGTCGACAGGCACAGTATAAAACGATCGAGAGCCGAAAAGCGAAAATGGAAGCGGAAAAAGCTGCGGGGCACCATTGTAGGGTAGGGCTCGATAGATAATTCCCGTAAAATCCGATTATTAAATAGAGAAGAAGTAAAATTATGGCAAATAAAATACCTCGTGTCCCTGCCAGAGAACAGGAACCGAAAATAAGAGTTACTAATTTTGAAGAGGTAAGCTACGGATATAATGCCGAAGAGGCGCAGTTGGAAGCGACGCGTTGTTTGGGGTGTAAGAAACCCCGTTGTGTGGAGGCATGCCCGGTGTCCTTAAAAATACCTCAATTTATTGCGGCGGTAAAGGACGGCGATTTTACGCATGCGGCGCAAATTATAGCGGAAGACTCCTCTCTGCCGTCCGTTTGCGGACGGGTATGCCCGCAAGAAAACCAGTGCGAAGGAGCTTGTATTTTAGGAATAAAAGGAGAACCGGTTTCTATCGGTAAGATTGAGCGTTTTGTCGGCGATTGGGCGAGGGAAAATAAAGTGGAGTTAGTAAAACCTGCTGTGCGAAATGGGCATAAAGTA
>DVIX01000008.1 GCA_018710935.1 Candidatus Avirikenella pullistercoris
GCATAATCTCTTTGGCAGATTCCGCCAATCTCCTCAACGACTCTTCCCGCGCACTATCCGTTACAGATTCACCCGCCTCTTCCGGAATACTACGGGGAGCCTCTTTAACCGCCTCACTCTCTTTCGCCAAATAAATCACCCCATTGGCATCGTACTTCAATACGCCTACTCCTTCTATGATATACTGTCCCCTCGTATCCAACGATTTTCTGATATAATTGACATACTCTTTCAATATCTGTTCCGCTTCGTCCCGTTCTACCCCTGCCCAACTCTGGAGCGCAGAAACCAAAACTCCGTCATCCTTATTCAAAAAAGGAACAAAAACAAGAATCACTCCCACTCCGTCTATATTTTTACGGATAAACGCCCCCAACTCAGGGATAATCAACCTTTTATTTCGTTGCAAACAAGTTATAAGCAGTTTGTTAATCATAATCTTCCCTTTTTATTAAAATACTCCGAATTACTCCGACAAACAATCTTATTTCAAAGCAATCCTTTCATTTTCAATATATACGCCTAACAATACGGCCATTATGATTCAAAGATATAAAATTATGATGATAAATTTAAATTTTTTCATAATTTTACGAAATTAATAAACCGGTAGAATAAAGCTTTCCGGCCACTATCGGCACTCATCAAGCCGATTTTCGTTTCATTATTATAAAACGGTTACGAACATGAAAAATTTTAAAGCCGCAGCACTTTGTACGATTCTCGTTTCCATGTTGACAGCATGCAGCAATAACGGTAATCCCGAATCAGTGGCCAAACATTTTCTCGAAGCTTATTACAAAATGGATTTGGATAGGGCTGCCCGTTATGCTTCCGACAAAACGAAAGCAGACATAGCAAACCTGCAATCCCAACTTCAGGGAGTGGAACCGACACCGTCCGAAATACCGGAAATAACCATAAAAGATTTAATCATAAAAGGAGATACAGCCTATTGCCGCTATATCGTTTCCCAAGATAAAAACGATGCCGCCGCACTCTCCGAGAACCTGATCCTCGTAAAAGAAAGGGGCGAATGGGTAGCCGATTTTTAATTCTACAAGAGGCTGCCGCCTTAAAACAAGGAACACCCTTTGTAGGGACAAACCTCTCCTGACTATTTTCAACCCCGGGAAACAAGAATTAAAAACCACCATATTTCATTTATAAATACAAATTTTTTCAATTTTTTTTATCTACATTTGCATTTCTTTCAATTAAAACGGTAATTTTAAAACAGGTTGACAACGCAAAAGAATGAAGAATAAGTATTTTGATTTGATCGAGCAGACCTTCGATTTTCCCCAGGAAGAATTCTCGGTGACTGACTCCGAACTTAATTTTCATGACGTGCCTTTAATGGATATAATCAAACAATACGGCACCCCTTTAAAAATCAGTTATCTGCCTAAAATTAGTTCCCAGATACAACGAGCCAAGCGGTTATTCAACGTCGCCATGGCAAAAGTAGATTACAAAGGCACTTATAACTATTGCTATTGTACCAAAAGTTCGCATTTTTCCTTTATCATGGAAGAAGCGTTCAAAAACGACATACAACTGGAAACCTCTTCCGCCTATGATATTTTTCTGGCCAACGCTCTCTATGAAAACGGAGTAATCGACAAAGATACCTTTATCATTTGCAACGGATTCAAACGCCAATTATATGTCGAAAATATCGTAGGTTTAGTCAATAACAATTTCATCAATACGATTGCCGTTCTCGACAACAAGGAAGAACTGGACGACCTCGACGGGTTACTGGAAGACAAAAAACATATGAAATTAGGTATCCGTATCGCATCGGAAGAAGAACCTAAATTCGATTTTTATACCTCTCGTTTGGGAATACGTTATAACGACATTATCGATTTCTATCTCGGCAAGATAAAGAATAATCCGAAATTCGAGTTGAAAATGCTCCATTTCTTTATCAATACCGGAATACGCGATACAGCCTATTATTGGAGTGAACTGAACAAGTGTATCAACGTTTATTGCCAATTAAAAAAAGTATGCCCCGAACTGGATTCGCTTAACATAGGCGGTGGGTTTCCCATTAAAAATTCATTGGGATTCAACTACGACTATGAATATATGACCGAAGAAATCATCGCCCAGATAAAAAATATCTGCCACCAATACGATGTAAGCGAACCCAATATTTTTACGGAATTCGGCTCTTTTACCGTAGGCGAAAGCGGTGCGACCCTCTACTCTATACTAAACCAGAAAAAACAGAACGACCGGGAGTTATGGTATATGATAGACAGTTCTTTCATGACTACCCTCCCCGATATATGGGGTATCAACCAGCGCTATATCCTTCTGGCTATCAATAACTGGGACAAAGAGTACCAACGAGTATTCTTGGGAGGCCTGACCTGCGACAGCGAAGATTTTTACAATGCAGAGGCTCATTCCAATGCCATTTACCTGCCCAAGATCGAAACCGGCGACACCCAATACATCGGTTTTTTCCATACCGGCGCCTATCAGGAATCGCTCGGCGGGTACGGCGGTATACAACACTGCCTGATTCCTGCCCCCAAACACATCATCATCGACCGCGATAAGGATACCAACGATTATTACACCCGCCTTTTCGCCAAAGAACAAAGTTACCGTTCCATGTTGAGAATTTTGGGATATTAAAAAAACAAATCGATTGCAAATACATAGGTTACACTATTAAAAAAACAAGGTTATGTCAGAATTTAAGTATCAGGAACCGTTTCCTTTAGAGAAAGATACCACCGAGTACCGGCTCCTTACCAAAGAGTATGTAAAAACCGTAGAATTTGACGGCCGCAAAGTATTGAAAGTAGAGCCGGAAGGGCTGACTCTTCTCGCCAAAGAGGCTTTCGCAGACGTATCGTTCTATCTGAGAGCCGCACACCTGCAAAAGCTCGCCAATATCCTGCAAGACCCGGAAGCTACTGACAACGACCGTTTCGTTGCTTACACCATGTTATTGAACCAAGTTGTGGCAGCACAAGGCGAACTTCCTACCTGCCAGGATACCGGAACTGCTATCGTTATCGGTAAAAAAGGAGAAAACGTATATACCGGAACAAACGATGCCGCATGCCTTGCACAAGGGGCATACGAAACTTACAAGGAACGCAACCTTCGTTATTCCCAGGTAGTTCCTTTCACCATGACCGAAGAAAAGAACAGCGGCAATAACATGCCTGCACAGATAGACCTGTATGCAACTCAAGGAAATAAATACGAATTTTTGTTCATCACCAAAGGCGGCGGCTCTGCTAACAAAACATTCCTTTACCAGCAAACCAAAGCGTTGTTGAACGAAGAATCGCTGACAAAATTCATAAAAGAAAAAATAAAAGACTTAGGT
>DVIX01000009.1 GCA_018710935.1 Candidatus Avirikenella pullistercoris
GCAAAGAAATTAGTCGTTTTTACAGGTGCAGGGATGAGTGCCGACAGCGGGCTCTCCACCTTCCGCGATGCCGACGGGCTATGGGATAAATATAAAATCGAAGATGTCTGTACGCCGGAAGCTCTGCAACGCAACCCTGCACTGGTCAATGAATTTTACAATATCCGGCGGAAAGAACTTCTGGCAGCGAAACCCAATGCCGGACACTATGCCATTGCCGACCTGGAAAAATATTACGATGTAGAAGTGATCACCCAAAATATAGACGATTTGCACGAAAGGGCGGGAAGCACCCATGTCACCCACCTGCACGGCGAGTTGAGAAAGGTGAGAAGCAGCATCGATGAAAATCTGATATACGACGTGGACGGTTGGGAAGTGAAAATAGGCGATAAGTGCGAGAAAGGCTCGCAACTGCGTCCATTCGTCGTATTTTTCGGCGAACCGGTTCCCATGTTCGAGAAAGCCATCGAGATTACCTCCAAAGCAGAAATATTGGTTGTCGTAGGGACGTCGTTAAATGTATATCCCGCTGCCTCGTTGCTCTATTATGCAGATAAAAAAATCCCGGTTTACGTAGTCGATCCTCATATTCCCGATATACGGAATATATCCAATCCGTTGGTTACCATCCCCAAACGGGCAGCCGTAGGAATGCCCGAACTGCGCGACCGCCTGATTGCCGAAGCAAAATAAAATATATTACCCGTATGCATAAAAAATAACATACGGCAAAATATTCCCAAAACCAAACTTCTTAATAGATTACTTCTTTCGATAAGAAGTTCAGGATTACCTTGAACTTCTTATCGGTATTATCTTTATACAATAGTAGATACCGATTTTGCAAAAAATAAGAATCCCCCCTCTTCCCCGCTATTTCTTTATTCTTTCATATTTTGCTATATTTGCTTTGTACAATTTTAAAAATCATTTAACAGAAACAGATATTTGTTAGTGAAAATATAAAAAGCGTTAGCTTTTATTCTTGCTTTTGAAACTTGGCCGTTTTGACAGCAGACAAGAGTAAAGCGTAAACGCTCACGGTAACGTGGGCTTTACTCGTTTATTTGTCTGCATGGTTGGCCAAGACCTCAAAAGAGAATAAAAAGTATTGTCCCACGTCTTTTTATTTCACATATAACTTTGCTAAGGGGCAGGCAAAACTAAACCTTTAATAATGAAGAAATATTTATTATTGATGTTTTCTGCTGCAATAATATTCACAGGATGCAGCAAGGATGAGGGCGGAGAAGGAAACGGCAACGGAAACGGAACTTCTCCGGGAAACATTACATTCGTTCCGCCTGCACAGGAACAACTGTCGCAAAATGCTTATGCCGATAATGAAAATACCGGGAGCGGATTTACATTTACCGCCGACGATTCATGGAGTGCGACCGTAACGGAAATACAATCTCCGGCTGCGACCTCTTATACGTCTATGCAACCGAAATCCGTTACACGTACCGGAACCGACGAAAACAATTATGTCGTATGGCTGAAACTCTATAACGGAGATAAGGAGACATACGGCGGCGACGCCGGGACGGTCACGATCCGCATCGAAATGGACCAGAACTATACCGGAGAGAAACGGGAGGCTTCGATAACTATTGTTTCCGGAGATAATACCTTTACCGTAACGGTAGTTCAGGAAGGAACGAAACAAGACGGGAGCGTAAACGAAGCCCCGGTTCCGGCAGAAGAAATCATACTCGACAGAAAAACTCTTCCTATCGTAGTCGGGGAAACGACCGTATTGACGGCAACCGTTTTGCCGGAAAATGCCACGATCAAATCCGTAACATGGTCGAGCAGCAATCCGCAGATAGCAACCGTGCATCCCGTAACCGGAGCCGTTACGGCAATAGTTTCCGGAAATGCAACGATTACAGCCACCTCTTCATCCGATAAAACAGTAACGGCAACCTGTTCCATTGTAACGGGTACGGAATACGAGCCCGAACCGACACAAAATATCATTGTCGCTCTCGAACATGGTATAAATATTATAAACGGCATACTTACTACAGAACAAATCACACATTTAACCACTACCAATACCACTTCTGTAGGAAACACATTCAATGAAAACAGCCCGTATAACAAAGTATCGCCTAAGTTCGCCGTAGCGGCTGCCGATGCTTCGCCGGAAAATACCGGCATAGCATATAATGACGCAGAACGAAAAGAATACAATTGGGAAAATGCCTATAATGCTTGTAAATCTTATACCGACAAACCGGGAACCGTATCGTCCGGTAAATGGAGAGTTCCGACAGTCAAAGAGTTGCAAATAATTTATTCCACTATGGCGAATATATTCGAGACAGTCGGCGAATTTGCAAATGGCGACAAATATAAAGGGACTTATTGGTCTGCCGTGGAAATGGCAGGTTTTGAAACAGGCGCATGGTCGGTATGGATGGAGAACGGAGAGGCAGGAGACGGAATAAAAGAAGAGAATCGTCGTGTACGTTGCGTAAGGGATCTGGATTACGATATGCCGGAACCGGAACCCGCTCCTACCCAAAATATCATCGTCGCTTCCGACGAAGGAATAAATATTTCCGAACAACTGACCTCCGAGCAACTGATCTATCTGAATAATACCGATATCACAAAAGAATTGATCTTTATGGATAGCCCATACGATAAGATATCGCCCAAATTTGCCGTCGCTACCGCCAATGCCTCGCCCGAGAATAGCGGCATAGCATACGACAATCCTGCTACGAAATCCTATACATGGGTCAATGCCTATAAAGCATGCAAGGGATACAATCAAGCCGGTACCGGGGCTGCTGGCACATGGCGTTTGCCGACATTAGCCGAATTGGCAACAATCTGTAAGTTCAGAAAAGGAGATCCGAATTTTGCCGATTTCCCTTGGGAAAACACTTACTCCCCAGAAAAGATACCCTATTCTTGCATTGTACACAGCGACGAACGGACAGATTTACCGATGGGATGGAGTTTCTATGACGGCCAACACACTGAAATCGCCCAACCTTATGCAACTTCAACGGCTCGTTGTGTAAGAGATTTATAAACAACAAATCCTCCCCTTAAATATTTCTTTACTCCTAATTATAGAAAACAAAAGAGCACATAAAATTATGTGCTCTTTTTATTGTCCTCCGACAAACAGAAATCAAACTTTTACATAAAACGACTATTTTCTTTTTGCTTTATGCATCTGAAATATATTCTCAGGACTATTACAGCATATACCGGTTTTCTCAGTTATAAAATTCCCGATACATATTTCTTTTTGCCTTTTTGACACAAAGCATATTTAACGGAACCTGTTTCCTCCGGAAAGGAGTTTTTTCGATTTTTGTTGTATATAATCGAGCAAAATATTAATACCGTCGGTCATATTTTTTATCGAAGTTTCATAATCCCAATCTTCCCGATGAATATCTACCGTATTGGATATGGAACGCACCTCGAAAAAGCACTGCCGTTCCTGCCGGCAGACATAAAAGAAAGCCGCTCCCTCCATATTCTCTATATCCACCTCTTCCGTAGGGACAAAAGGAGCCATCGCCGCATTCATCGAATTGCTCTTAGCGAGCGGCAACGGCAAATCATCGGAAAGATAAGGGCATTCGATAAACCGATGCACATCGAAATCCATATCCCGATGCATATCGGCAATATGCCTGAACCCCTCCGGATAGAAAAAACCGAGATCTGCCTCTCTCTCCGCGGAAACAAGCACCGTATCGCCTATCTTTAAGGAAGAGTGTTCATACACCCCTGCAATGCCTCCCATAATAAGCAGGTCAGGACGCTGCTCATGGATAATACGCGCCGTATGGTATGCCGCTGAAACAAGCCCTACTCCGCAGAAATCGACATGAACTCCCGGACGATTGAAATATTTCGCCTCGGTACGGGTAGGAAATACAACTGTAATATTACTCATAATTACGTTCAAATAAAAAGATGAGATATGATATAATCGGATATTAAAAATTGCCCGGAAGGAATATACAGACGGGAACCGCCGGACACAAGCATCCCCTGCTTCACAAAAGGTGCCGCCTGCTTTTCCAGATAATCCGCCATCGCAGGAGAAAACCTTTCCCTGACGGTATCCGTATCGGCCCCCCACATCGTCCTCAACGCAGTCATTACATACTCATTGTATCTATCCTGCAACGACAACTCCTCTTTCTCGTAAAAACTTCCGCCCCCATAAAGGGATTCAAGGTATAACTTATTGGATGCGACATTCCACTGCCGGGAAACAAGGTTATACGAATGCGCAGAAGGACCTGCTCCCAAATAGGGGATTCCCTTCCAATAATTGGTATTATGCAACGCCATAAACCGTTCCCCGGAAGCGAAATTGCTCACCTCATAATGGATAAAGCCCGCCTTGTCCATCT